>JBHLPN010000268.1:0-4498 GCA_048939445.1 Promethearchaeota archaeon
CGATTATCAAATTCGGAGCAATTTATTATCACTTTAATCCCTTCTTTTCTATATCTCTCAAATAAAGAAGCATCGGGCCACCAAGAAGCAGCTATTTTATTTTTTACAATCCATGTAAATGGAATTGTTCTTTCAGGCATTCCATTCTTAGGCCAATACCATGGGCGAACCATAAAACAAACATATAAAATATAATAAAATATCTGAGATAAGAAGTAATACTTAAAAAATGTATTTAAATTAAGATAATTATGAATCTATGGAAAGATATTCCTCCGGGAGATAATCCCCCACTTATTCTAAACGCAGTTATTGAAGTTATTAGCGGGTCAAGAGATAAATATGAGTATAAACACGATTGGGAAGCTTTTGTATTAGATCGAATTATTCCCTCATCCGTGATTTTTCCTGTAGAATATGGATTTGTCCCTCAAACATTGTCAGATGATGGCGATCCATTAGATATAATGGTACTGAGTTATGAACCCCTTGAAGTGGGCTGTATTGTTAAAGTTCGAGTTATAGGTGCTTTAATAATTGAGGATGAACATGGAGATGACCCGAAAATCCTCTCTGTTTTAATTAATGATGCAAGGTTTAGTGGATATAATGACATTCAAGATGTACATAAACATAAACTTAAGGAAATTCAAGAATTCTATGAGACATATAAAAGGTTGGAACCACATAAATGGGTAAAATTTAAAGAATGGAAAAACGCCAATGACGCTACAGAAATTGTGGAATATTCAATTAATTTATTTAAAAATATTAAGTCATAAGAAGATGCTAGAGTTATGGCAGAAAAAGAAGATTTAGATGCCTTTGAAAGGAGAAAATACCCTCTAAGACCCCATATTGGTGTAGGAATTTTATTGATAAGAGATAATCATTTACTGTTGGTAAAAAGAAAATATGATCCTGATGCGGGGTATTGGAGTATTCCAGGAGGCCATTTAGATCTTGGAGAGAAAGTGAAATTAGCAGCAGAAAGAGAAGCTTTTGAAGAAACTGGTTTTAAAGTTAGAGTTTCAAAATTAGCTGGAATAATCGATAAAATAATGTATGATGACACTGGGAAAATCGAATACCATTATGTTCTAATTAATTATTTTGTTGAACAAGTAGAAGGAAAAGCCGATCAACCCCCCATAGCTAAAGATGATGCTCTTGCTGCCATATTTGTACCATTTAATGAATTAAATCAATATAAATTAACAAATTCATTAATAGAATTATTAAAACAATTAAAAATAGGATTTTAATAATTTTTGATTATAGTTATAAAAATTTGGAAGAAAATATGTTTGTTTGTTGATTTTACATTAATTTTTTTTCCTTATTCTTAATACAATTAATGTAATAATACTAATTACAGGAATTATCAAGAGTAAATTATATTCTGGAGTTTCTCCTCCGCTTTGTTGATCATGATTATATAAGAAAGCATTTGTTGAGGTTAATATAAGCCTATAAAAATAAGCCGACCAAACAAATTTGCCATTTACTAAAATACCTCTACTCTTTTCATAAAATGCAAGTCCCGAGGGGTAATATATATCACGTAGAACCCACACTTCAATGTCACCTAACACTGTGTGGTTATATCTTAATTCATCTGTAACATTATATAGATGATTGCCAACTCCATCTACTGTTATCAATATTAAATCCCCTAGACTTATATTTGTAAATAACCAGAGAAATGTATGTCTTCCATTTCTGACACCATGAATACCACTTGAATTTGATGTAATTCTATTTTGTGTATTCTCAATCCATGAACTAGTACCATAGATACTATCCCAAGTCACATTATATAAATTGCCTGAAATATGGGAATATGTAAAACATGAATTATTAACTGCTCCTAAATAATCAAAAGTATAATTTGCATACATACCATCATAAACTTTACCTTGAACTGGTCTAAAATCATCCTGTCTGCCAAAAATCGTTGAATATATCGGCATATCGTAATTGAAATAATATGAGATAAAACCTAAAAACATAATCATTATGAGAATGATTCCTGTAGAATAAATCATTCTTTTGAATTTCATAAATAACTCATTACTGATATTTTCCTAATTATAAATAAATAATTTTCATATTGAACTCATTAAAATATTTTATGTAATAAAATTTACAATATCAAAAAATTGGATTAAGTTGAGATATAATGAAAACGAATATCAGAAGAATTAATCTATATCTCATTATTTTAAACCATTAAAAGAAAGATTTCATCCTGACAAGAATGTAAATGTTTAAATGTTAAACAATTCTAATTAGACTTACAACGAAATCTAATTTTTAAAAAATAATTAAAGGTGAATATTATAACTATACTTTTCACAAGAAATTGGTTTCCAGCAGATCAAGCAAATAAAGTAGCGAAGAGATACATCGATTGGCTGAAAGACAATCCGCCTGATAAAACAATAGAAACAAATGTTCGTATAGGAGTTTTATCAGATGAGAATGGAAATATTTTAGCAATTAGTATGGCTGATGTAATGAAAGGAAAAGAAAAAGATGCATTGTTTAATGTAACTAAACAGAATGTATTCATGGCTGCAGGCATCGAAGGCTTCAAATACAAATCTGAAATAATATTAGATTTTAACGAGGCTTATAAAATACTAAACATGACAGCACCAGAAGTATAAATATTTATTTAATTTTTTTTTTAATTTTCTTTAGAACTTAGTCTTGATTGAACTTTTAATTGATAAAACAAAATAATATAATTTTATCAATATTATTTAACAATAGAGAATATTCTAAGGATTTATAAAAATAATATTTATAGTAGGTCCTAAAAATTGTCTACTTTAATGAAAACTGCGAAGAATGGAAATACAACTAAAGAAATGGAAATCGTCGCCAGAAATGAACAAGTTGATGTTGAATTCATAAGGCGAGGAATTGAAAAAGGGAGAATAATTATTCCTAAATCGAATAAAAGGGAGTTAGATCCTCCTATTGGTATTGGGAAGGGAATGCTAGTAAAAATTAATGCAAATATTGGGTCTTCTAAAACAGTGTGTAACATTAATGAGGAATTAGAAAAAGCTAAAATCGCAGTTAAATATGGCGCAGATACAGTAATGGATTTAAGTACTGGTATAACTGAATCAAATATTCAAACAATTAGAAAGCACATCATTAATGAACTTAAAGTTCCAATAGGTACCGTCCCTATCTATCAGACTGCTTTAAGAGCTATCGAAACTAAAGGTGCAATTATCCATATGGATGAAGATGATATGTTTAATGTTGTTGAAGAACAAGCAAAAGAAGGAGTTGATTTCTTCACCATCCATGTTGGAGTAACAAAAGAAATTATTGATTATTTGGTTCAACACCCTCGTACAATGGGAATCGTTTCTAGAGGTGGAACATTTTTAGCTTCTTGGATTTTGGAAAATGAAATTGAAAATCCTTTTAATCGTAGATATGACTATTTGCTTGAAATGGCTCAAGAATATGATTTCACATTATCTTTAGGAGATGGCTTGAGACCTGGTTGTATATTTGACTCTACTGATTATACTCAAATACAAGAATTACTTGAAATTTCTAAATTAGTAAAGAGAGCATGGAAAGCAGATGTCCAAGTTATGGTTGAAGGTCCTGGACATATTCCTGCTAATGAAATCGAGAGAAACGTTAAGTTACAAAAATCATTATGCGATGAGGCTCCTTTCTATGTCTTAGGCCCCCTAGTAACAGACATCGCACCTGGATATGATGATCTTGTGAGTGCAATTGGAGGAACAATAGCGGGATTAGCTGGAGCTGATTATTTATGTTATGTAACCCCCTCAGAACATTTAGGACTTCCTACAAAAGAAGAAGTCAAAAGGGGTGTAATCGCATCGAAAATTGCTGCTCACGCTGTAAATATTGCAAAATATGGTAAAATAGCTTCAAATTGGGATTATAAGATGGATATTGCCCGTAAGAATTTAGATTGGGAAGGAATGATTAAAAACTCAATAGATCCAGATTTGGCAAGAGAAGTTCATTACAGAAATGGAAATTCTTTAGATGAAGATGTTTGCAGCATGTGTGGAGAATTTTGTGCAATAAAGCTCTTAAAAGAAGCATTAGAGAGTAAAAAGAAATCAAAGAATTAGATTAATTAATCTTTAATATTTTAATTTAAAGACCAACTTTTTTAATACTAATAATCATGAAAAAAGTTTTAACAATAGCAGGTTCAGATTCAGGTGGGGGTGCAGGGATTCAAGCGGATTTAAAAACCTTTTCTGCGCTTGGAGTTTTTGGAATGAGTGCAATTACAGCACTTACAGCTCAAAATACTGTAGAAGTTCAAGGTATTTTTGAAGTTGATCCCGAATTTGTTGCTAACCAAATCGATTCAGTAATGACCGATATAGGGGCTGATGCTTGGAAAACAGGGATGCTTTCAAATGCAGAGATAATACAAGTAGTGGCTGATCGAGCATCTCTTTATAATGTTGAACTC
>JBHLPN010000269.1:0-4465 GCA_048939445.1 Promethearchaeota archaeon
GCTTCATCAATATAATCGCAGTAGATTTTCCCATATCCTAGTTTATCCCAATCCTTACAGCCATCACAAAAGACACACTTTCTTATTATAAGTTCTACATTACCATCTACAAGATTAATTTTGTATTTCGTGGTTTGCTCACTATCAAAAGTACTATAAATAAAATAATTCTTTAACGTTAGCTCTTTTCCTAGTGATTTTACAATTTCAGCAATTTCTTTACCTCTTCTTTCTCCAAACTTTTTAATAGCATATATAATGGTTTCCTTCCCTTTCTCTCCAAATTGGGAGATGGTTTCTTCTGCTAAAGTACAAAATATCCTTGCAAAAAAATTAAATAAGTTAATTTTATATTTTTTTCCTACTTCTTCCATTTCTTTAAGAGTATCCATCAAATCCTCATTTGTGAAACCTCTAGACTCATTTGGAATTTTATATCACACCTTTTTTCACATTTGAATTTTATTGTAAATTTAGATAATTAAAAAAATATATAAAGTATTTGATCATGATATTAAGACCATTTGAAATTTATTATAAACATATTATCTGAAAATCATTTAGCATAAACTTATTATTATCTATTCCTTAAGAAACTTAATTGGTACAATTTTAACCGAATGTACACAATAATATGGTTGTATCAATGGGAAAAGGAACTGTAAAATGGTTTGATAAAAAAAAAGGCTATGGTTTTATTACCCCGGATGATGGATCTGCTGACATATTTGTTCACTATTCTGCTATAGAAGGTGGAGAAGCCGAATTTAAGATTATTTATGAAGGTGATATCGTAGAATATGAGATTACAGAGGGGAAAAAGGGTCCACAAGCTAGTAATGTTACAATAATAGAGAAAGGACCACGAACAAACACCCGTAGCCGAAGATCTTTTTATTAATTAGATAGTTTAGTAATTAAAAAAAGAATAAATGGTAAATATAAGGAATTTTGTCAGATATGAAATATATGAAAATGAGTTTTTAGACTTAGATTTATTACTATTTTAAATCTTACAGATTCCCTTTTTTTTATTTTTCAATACATTTGTGTTCAAAGAATAAAAATTCATTCTTATTCAGTTTTATAACCTTTTCCTATGCTAAAAGCTTCTCCGATACTTTCAGAGAGTTTCCAATATTTATTGCTGGAATATAGAAGGGGATTTAATTTTCTAATATCAGGTCTTTGATCTGTGACTTCGGGATCAGGACTTAAATCTACCATATAATATTCATCAGCATAAGCATTTACAATTCGCCCGATGAAAATTTCATGACTTTTTACTGCTCCAGTAATCTCTTTAGTAACAATTGTATTTACAACCCTGCATTCAAGATTTAATGGAGCACTTGTTATCATTGGTGCCGTTTTTAATTCTCCATAAAAAATGTCAAAGATTTCTGATTTATCTATCTCCTTTCCTGAATGTAATCCGCAGTAATCGGTAACATCCATCATACCTTCGGAAGGTGTATTTACGCTGAATGTTCCATTTTCTTTTATCCCTATATTTGTATAATGAGTTTCATAAGATGATATTGAAATCAATGGCGGTTTAGATTCTACAATGCTAACATATGCAAGCGACTCAAAATTTGGTTTTCCGTTTACATTTGCCCCAATCAACACAACAGGCATAGGAAACAAATATGGTCCAACTTTAATTTTATTTTTCATCATTTTATTTTCTTTTTGATTTTTTGATTTATTAAGCCAATTATTTGAAATTAAAATTTTCGGTATTTAAACTTTCTATTAAACTGGATATATTTCATAATCTTTTAAGAGAACGGCATTATCAAACGTTTCACTAAACCACTCAGGATAATCTGTGTGCACAGGAATTAATATATCAGGATCTATGGTATCAATAACCTTAATTAAATCGGATTTTGAAACATGTCCAGAAGCATGATATCCTTTCATAAATTGTGGTTTTATTCGAATATCTTCTTCAACAACATCAAATCCAACAATGTT
Organism: Promethearchaeota archaeon; assembly: GCA_048939445.1. GTDB lineage: Archaea > Asgardarchaeota > Lokiarchaeia > Sigyniarchaeales > SOKP01 > Loki-b32. Next base: position 1,984 of record JBHLPN010000269.1, read on the forward strand.
AAAGTTAAAAAAGTTAAGCCAATTGTATAATCTTATGAAGGGATACTCAGATTCTTCTTCGAAGGCTTCTGATGAAGAATAAATATAAGTTCCACCTTTCAATTTAATATCCAATAGATTTTTTATATCGAAAAAGGAAAAACATAATATATAGTTATTTGGATCCTTTGAAATCATATTAGGGTCTATATAATTTATTTCTACATCATCAACAAGGAATTTGTCTTCCCAATATCGTGTAGATGTTTTTAATTCTTTATATACTGTAATGTCTTTTATTCTTTCTATTCCATCAACTTTTCTAAGTGCATTAAGTAGGTAGGCATCTTTTGCTGTAATCACCAGAGTCCTATTAACTTCTTTGGCAATTTTTTTAAATGTTTCCATCCTTTCAAAGTTTCTTGCTGAAAAATCCGCGATAACAAGTCCTTTAGAATCTACAGCAGCATTTAAACAATTCTCGTAAACCTCTTCTTCAGATTCTTGAATATCTTCTCTAGCAGTTCTAGTACCTTCGATTATTAAAATAGATGCATTTTTCGCCTGGTTAATAAATTTCTCACTCATTTTTCCTTTTTTACCATGTAAACGAAAATCTCCCGTATATGCTATTGTATTATCACCAGAAAGAAGATAAGCAGTTGCTCCATAAATAGAATGATCAACTTCAAATGCTGCAATTTCAAAATTTGATGAAAAAGTATTCAAAGTAATTAAATTCCCCTCTTGAAGGACGCTTCTACTTTTAACACTCAATTCTAAAAAGTCATGTAGCGAATCTGAATAATCTTCTGTGCAAATGAAATCTCTACTAAAAAGAATATTCCCTTTGGATTTTAAAACTCTCCCATCCCCTTTAAGTTCCCTATTTGAGAAATAAGCAACATCAGTGCCAAGTTTCATCCCTGAGACATCTAACATACCTTTGAGTAAAGCTAGTGTGTATGGAGATGCTACAAGAGGATAGTCAGGATTGAGTAAGCCAATATTTCCAAAGTGATCCATATGGGCATGGCTAAGTAAAACTGCGTTTACATTTAGAGTTGAAAATGAGGAGACATCGATATCTGAGGGAATAATATCTTTCCGGTATATTTTTAGTTTAGGAATCAAATTTAGACGAAAAAGATCATAGATACCTCTAATAATTCTTGGAGAAATGTATTCCTGGAAAAATTCTCCATATTTTTTAAAGTTCATTCCAAAATCAAGAAAAAGGCCTCCACCATTTTCTTCTATGTATATCTTATTTCCTCCAATTGTGTTATTACCATCAAAAATCTGAATAGATGTCATATTTCTGGTAATTCTTTTTTTTTTTTGATCAAAAATATAATACTTTCACTAACTTTATACTATCGAAATCCTTTTTAATTGATTACTTTTTTAATTTCTTTTGAAAATTATACCAATGAATTTTCACATATTACTTCAAAAGAATTCAAGAAAAAAAAAGAATTTAAAATTTTTTAAATAGCTTTCGCTATACTTTACGCCCCATAAAGAAAACTTTACGTCCACTAGTAAAAACTTTTCCTTTTCCAGTAATAACAACCATTATGCGATCGAACGACTTCTTTCCTTTATAGTATTCATCCGTCTTATAAAGGTAATGCATATAAATATCCCATGATATACGAATGTTATTAATTCTAATCTCAATTTTCATAGCGTTAATATAGATCGCCGCTTCTCCCGTGATCCAACTCCCACCACACCAAATTAAACCAGACCCAATAAGCATTCTATGGCTCATTAACCACTCAACAGTAGGTTGACTTACTTCTACAGCAGAATATTCACCAGAATAAACATCTAAATGACCATAACCCCAAAGATATATTCCTGTAAAATCTGGATTTGCAATTCCATGTCTAAATGGTCCCCAATAGGCGAGTCCCATTAATTCACTTGTAAAAGCTAGAATTGGAACATCAATCTCACAATAGTGATCATCGAAATCAAATGATACATATGGACAGTTATCCCAATCGCTTATTGCAGCACTCTCAAGACTTAGCCTTGAAGGCCAATATCTATCAAATGTGGCATCAATGTGTATCATTACAGCAGGATCACCATATCCTCCATAAATATTGCTTACCACACCTGGGCCCCATGCCATATAGATCGCGAAGGCAGCCCACTCTTGGATGTTTGCCCAAGGTAACCCTGTAAATGGATTAATAACAGGTTCGAGAGGATCACCAGTATAAGGATTAATTGCAGGCGCAGTTGGATTTTGATCAGCATATTGAAGTATAAATATCGATCCTGGAGCGCTACCTACTTCACGGGCCCAAGCACCCGTTGCAATCATTCCAGCAATCATTGCTGGCAAGTTATATGAATTATCCACAAGTTCAGGATATTTAGCTCCAGTTCCGCCATCCCTTAAGAGAATACCTTTAAGATCTTCCTTCCAATACATTGATGCATAATTCATAGCTGCACTTCCACCGAAACTATCACCTGCTATGTA
>JBHLPN010000270.1:0-4461 GCA_048939445.1 Promethearchaeota archaeon
CAGTGGACAAAGATGTACTGCTGTAAAAAGAGTTCTTCCAATGCCTGGAATTGCTGATCAATTATTAGAATTAGTAAGAACAAAAACAATGAAGTTAACTGTGGGGAATCCTGAAGAAAATGCCACTATCGGACCATTAATAAGTTCAAAACAATGTGAATATGTTCAGGGACTGATAGATGATGCTTTAGAAAAAGGAAGTACCTTAATATGTGGAAATAAAAGAGAAAATAACATTATTTGGCCAACTATATTAGATAATGTTACTTCTGAAATGAGAATAGCTTGGGAAGAACCTTTTGGTCCAGTATTACCGTTTATAAGAGTTCATAGCGCTGAAGAAGCAATAGCAATATCAAATAAATCAGAATATGGACTTCAAGGTATGATTTTTACAGAAAATATCGATTTAGCATTTAATATTGCACAAGAATTAGAAGTAGGAACTGTTCAAATAAACGGAAAAAGCGAAAGAGGTCCAGATCATTTTCCATTTTTAGGTACTAAATCTTCAGGCTTAGGAACACAAGGAATAAAATATTCGATTGAAGCAATGAGCCGACCGAAAGTCATCGTCATGAACTTATCTGAAAAAGGAAAGTTAGTAAAACTTTGTAAATATGATTAAAAAACATTTTTCGAAGAAAATTCCTTCCAAATTTAAATGGTGTTATTTTTGACCAATTCTAAGAATTTAGATTTAGAATAAGCTTTAATTTCAGTGTAATTTAAATACTCTTTAAAATGTTTTTTTAATTCTGACTTAAAATTTTCATCATTTTGGGCAATAATTATACTAAATGGATAGTTTCTGATTTTAATTATAGTCAACACAAAAAAATCGTCATAATATTTTTAAACCACAAAAGGTTGTGATGTTATAATTAATTAATTCTTTTAAAAGAAGATTCATCATAGAATATTATATGTGACTATCCAAAAATATGTTAGAAACTCAATTTCGAGATCTTTAACCTTTTTCCTAAGGATCTCCTCAAATGTTTCCCTTGTTGGAAAGTTCTTTAATATTTCGTATTCCCGTCCATCTTGTAGTTTTCTTATTTGATATGTATTTCCTTCACTATCAATATGGCTTATTGGAATGCTACTTCCTTCTGTATGACAATTGTCAATAAAGATAACAAGAGCGCCAGGTTGAAGCTTAGAACGAAATACATTTAAAAAATCTTCCAATTTGGATAATAATATATGAGACCACCACGAAAATGCAAAACCTGCTGTAAATTTACCTTGAATTTTTTTTAAAGAATAGGAATCATCATGGATAAAAGCTACTTTTTTTGAATTAATTAGTTTATTTCTAGCAATTTGAAGAACCTCATTATTTATGTCAGTCGCAGTAATAGACTTAGCAACGGAGGCAATAATTTTAGTCCAATATCCAGTTCCACATGCTACTTCAAGTACGTGATGCCCATTAAGTAATTTCTTGAGCAAACTACAAATTTTTTTTAAGTCATCTTGTCGCTCAGGTCTTTGATATGTCAAATCATATTCCTTCGCTCGATCGGCATAGTATTGTTGAATATCCTTCTCAACATCTCTAAACATTAAATCTCTCCAAATAAATAAAATTACAAATCATTTTCTGTTAATAAACAAAATTTTCTCACTATTTAAATACTCTTTAGTGATTTAAAATTTTTAAGTTATAATAGAAGGATTTAATCTTAATTCAGCTTGAAGGAATTTAGAAAAGATTACATTATATTAACTTGTCTAAAAACATAAAATAATATTAATAATCATCTCCTTTAGATTATTTGGATAATATTTTATTATTTTTCGAAACATTAAAAATTGAAAATTGTGATTCAGAAAGAAAATATAATGTAAATAATAATGATTAAAACAAGATCTAAAAAAGACACTGCAAAAATTCTAATTCTCATAGCAATATTAGATATATTTTCTCTAGAATTGTGTAGAACCATCTTAGAAATACAATTTAGTTTGTTTTACCTTCTATCTATAATCACAATTTTTGCTCTACAAATAAGCTTTTTGAAGTTTATCGAATATATGTTAAAAAAAATGGGACGACCAAAAAAAGAATTTCGAATCAATGAATTTCTCACGTTAAAACTTGAAAAGAAAACAACAAATATATACGTTAATGGAAAAGTATTTACTCACTGCAAATTTTTATTGATAAATATCCCACTTGAAAAAGTTAAAGAATTTGATAAAATTGAATCAATTGACGAAGCAGCTGAAAAATTAGATCACGAATTAGAATATCAACCTAAGACTAAAGTTAATATATCTCCTGAAACAGAATTTTGGGGTCACTGCTCTAATTTGCAAGCATGGGTGGAATATCATTATAATCCCCGTTTGCTCCATAGCAATTTAGCATTTCCCTTGCTAAAAAAATTGACAGATGCAGGAGATCTAATCGCAAGAAAGGTATTTAAACAAGAAGTTCAATCGCGATTTGAAAGTTTCAACCCTTCTACGCAACAATCTTTGATCAAAAAAGGATATTTAAAATACTTTAATAAAGAAGAAAAAGAGGAAATCTTTAAACTAATTTTAGATGAAAAAACATGGCTAAATTTAGGTTATAACTATTTAAATGCTAATAAAATAGAGAAGGCACTTCACTCATTTCTCAGAGCAAGAAATATTAATCCTATTAATCTAAAGACTTTATTTATTATTTTACAAATTTATGCTAGAAATAACGACCATGACAAGGCTTCGAATATTGTTAATGATATCTTAGGATATTATCCAGAAAACTTAAAAACTATAATTGGAAAGGACTATACGCTTCAGGCTCGAAAAAAGTCTGAGAATTTTTATTATATCTAAGATATTTATAGGATTATTTTCCTATTCTTCTAACTTTTTTAAACGTTATCAACATGATAGTTATTATGGTAATAACATTATTTGATCAACTTGATAAAAATCAATTAAAAGAACTTCTTGTTAAATGTTGGATGACTCACGATGGTTCATGGTTTTATAATTGTAGCCGTGAATTCGGTATTGATGCCGCTAATAGACTAAATAAAGCGGCTATTAAAACTCTTTCGGTAATTGAAATGCAACGAATAAAAAAGGCAATGGGATGGGAAAATATAAAAATAAAAACGTTTGAACAATTAAAAACTTTTATTAAAAATGGTTTCAGCATATTAAAAGGGGATTTTATGGACTTTGAGTATACCTTCCCTGAAAAGAATCGGATGCATTGGGAAATGAACCGATGTTTTGCCTACAAAGGTATGGAAATGATTGGAGTTAACAAAGAATATGAATGCGGCGTAATATTTCGTGTTAGTTGCTGGCTGGATGCTCTGGGAATTAAACATGCAATTGAGCCTGAAATTGATAAGTGCTTACTAAATTCTCGAGAAAAGTGTTCCGGAGATTTTATTTTTGAGCTTTAAAGCTCGATTATAATTTTCTCTGACTAGTTATGACATCTTTTAGCTTTTCATAGTATACCGGTGATAAAAAAAGAGAAAAATTTTGAAGATTAATTATTAAAAATATAAAAAGACCTCAATTTATCTTGGAGAGTGATTCTATTAAATCTATCAGGTGGTTTTTGCCCTCAATTATTTTCTTAACATCTTCTTTAAAAGATTTTAAAAGTTTTAATTTATCTTGGACAGGTAAAGTGAAATGTCCTGTAAACTTCTCAACAAACTTTTCTTTAATTTTTATTAATATTGGCTTTATAATTTCAGATTTTGCATTCGGTTTAGTTTTTATAATAAAGAGGTAACTAGTCAATTTTTCTTTAATCAAAAAGAACTTATTTTTATCTATATCAACTTCTTTAATCATATCTACTTCAAGATTTTTAGCAACTGACTGTAAAGCATAGACAAAATGAGATAATAAAATGTGATTAACTTCAGAATTTCCTTGGATATAATTTTCATAACTAAAGATAGTTGCTCCAGAGCTATCAATAATGTAAATCCAAACTATTTCATCCATTTTATAAAACTCTATTTTATAACTTCTTATTTCAAAATTTAATGTTCTGGGATTTTACTCATTTACTGTAATTTTATTAGTCACTAAATTTAAATTAATTGGTTGAAAGATTTTTTTATTAATCAAATTGAATATTATTTTAGCCATCTCGGGATCGAACTTTTGATCAGGCATTAGAAATGTCGTATAGAAATAATATAAATTGGTTTGTTTCATAATTGTCTTTGCTTTTTCTATCACTGATTTTTCTCTTGGATCAAGTTTAACTTTTTTATAAGGGACTACTATCTTTAATGGAGAGGCAAATGAAACATTCAGATGCATTTCAATTAATTCGCTTATACCCGCAAATTGAGTAACCATTCCTCCTTTAAACTCTCGAAGTAGATCTCCATATTTTTCTTCGATATCAAATGCCAAATTCGTGATAGAATTTGTCAATTCTTCTGAAGGTTTATCTGACATAATAGTTATTAACCT
>JBHLPN010000271.1:0-4451 GCA_048939445.1 Promethearchaeota archaeon
AAATCATTGAGAAACTAGTTGAAGAATTAAAAAACATTGAGGAGGGAATGAAAGAAGATGATAAAGAAAGAATTGCTAAAGAATTAGGTAATCTAGACCTAGCATGTGCAAATTTAAATCATGATATAGAAAAAAAAAATATTGAAATTGAAAATTTAAAAGAAAAAATAGAAAGAAGTCATAATGAAGATTAACTCAATTAAAAAAAATATAATTACTATATATTTTGGATTAACCCTATAATTAAAGTTATTAAAATTATTATGGTACAACCTATGATGATTAGAAAGATAAAGGATTCACCTGATTCTTTTTTGAAGTGTTCGATAAATACAATTATCATTATTAATAAAGATACTATTAAAAATCCAAAACAAATTAACACTAAAAATACTAATTGATTTGATAACATAAAATCACTTAAAAATAAAATAATTATATTAAACAAATTAAATTTAAATAATATCCCTTCTAGCAAAAATTTGTCAAAAAATCAGTTTTTTGAATTGCTGTATTAAAGGTAAAAAATATGGAAGATTTAACTATTATGGAGCAAGAAGCTCAGCAAAATTTAAAAATAGCTAAGTTTGAGAAGGAGGTAGCCCAAAAATCAAAAGCTAATGCTCTTATAGAAATTAAAAAGTCAAAAGCTAGAGAAACTTTACTAAAAATAGAATATGAATTGGCTGAAATAAAGGAGGATTTAGCAGAAAAGAGAAGAATCTTGGCAAAAGAGAAATCAAAAATTAAAGAGAATCAAATTCTAGACTTTTCAGAAGAGGAATTAAAAAATGAAAATGAATATGCTATTTATAACGAGAAGATAGCAAAAAATCAAAAAGATATTGCTGAGGTTCATAAGAAAATTGCTTCAATTGAAAAAAAAATAGCTGAAGAAAAACTAAAATTATCTAAGGAAAAATTGGATGTAGCAAGGGTTCGAGAAAAATTAGCTAAGAGACAAAATATATATCTTAAAATAGTTAGAGGATCTAGCTCAGAAAGTAAAATTATGAAAGCTAAAAATAATTCAGAAGACCAGAAAAAAAACCTAATTAAACAAAAAAAAGACGTATTGGAAAAGGAAGAAGATATAAAGAAAAAAGAAAATAAACTTGCTGAATTAAAGAAGGAACTTTCCTTAAAATTCGCAGAAAGAGAAAAAATTAGACATCCCGGAGTGATAATTGCAGGATAATTTTAAAATTCTGATTTAAAACTAATTCTATTTATATTTAAATCCATTTTTTCTTTTTAAAGAACAAGAGCATTAATGTAGCAATAGTTATCATAACTATTATTATAATTGGATAAGCAAATGGACTTGTAAATTCTGGTATAAATATAAAATTCATTCCATAAAATCCTGCCAGAAATGATAATGGAATGAAAATTGTAGAGATCATGGTCAAAACTTTCATTATATCATTCATTTTATTACTAACACTAGAAAGATACATATCTATCATGCCAAAAATTATATCTCGATAATTATCTAATAGTTCGCTAATTCTGAAAATGTGATCATAAACGTCTCTTAAAAAAATTTGTAATTCTTCACGAATGAGTTTGGATTGTTCTTGTTGAAGTTTACTTATTAATTCTCTTAATGGCCAAATTGATCTTCTCAAATCAATCGTATTTCTTTTTAATTTATGTATTGATTTTAATAAATCAGGATCGGGATTTTGAACTAAATCTTCCTCCAAATTATCGATCATTTCTCTTACATCTTCTAAAATTCTAAAGTAATTATCCACAATAACATCTATTAATGTATAAGCTAAATAATCTGCTTTCATATGTCTTATTCTACCTCTTGCTTCTTTAATCCTGTTTAAAATTGGTTTGAAGGTATCTGTTTCAAACTCTGAAAATGAAATTACATAGTTTGGTCCTAAAATTAAGCTTATTTGTTCAGATTCAAAAATCTCATCTATATCATTCCATAGAAGCCTTACTAAAACAATAAATATATAATTTTCATAATCTTCAAACTTTGGACGTTGATTTGGATTTAATATATCTTCTAAAACAAGGGGATGAAGATTAAAGAGGTTACCAACATCATCAATTGTTTTTACCTCTGCTAATCCGGTAATATAAATCCATCTAACGAAATTTTCTTTTATATCCGTTAAATTTATATCAAGTTTAACATCTTCACTAATGAAATAATTTTCTCTGTTGTAATCAACTACTTTTATTTTTGAGGGTATCTTAGGTTTCTCTCCAGTGTATATTAGGGTTCCTGGAGGAGTTCCTACCTTTACTGCTTTCTTTCTAATTTTCCCTAACTTTTTTGAAATATTTCTAATTTTACATTCACTTCTTAATAAATAGTTTTCTGTAGGTTTGGACCTTGTTAAATTAATTTATTTTGATTAATCAATTCTTTTAACGATACTTGGTGTACTAATATCAATACCATATTTATTTACAGAGTTCAAGACATTTAACCGCAAATCAGCTTCTATCTTCATCATTGAAGCAATATCATTAATAAATACGAAGAGAGTATATTCAATTGCGAAGTCTTGAAAACCTGTTATCGATACAAATGGCTTGGGGTCTTTTAACACTTCAGGGATTGCTTCAGTAGCCTCTAATAATGCAGTCTCTACTTTGCTATGCATTTCACTATAATCTGCAGTAATTTTAATTTTTCTTCTAATTACATCCTTTTTACCAAGATTCTCCGTTTCCTCTGATATTAACTTCTGGTTAGGTACGGAAATCTTGATACCATCGAAATCAATTAAGGTAGTAAAAATTAGTTTGATTTCATTAACCATCGCGACTTTATTGTTATGAATAATATAGTCTCCCACAACAAATGGTCTAGTTGTCATAATGATAATACCAGCAATTGCATTTCCAAATGTGTTTATTGCTGCAAAACCAATTATTGTCCCCCCAACAAGCGTAAATAAGGATGTAATTAAACCAATAGCCTCCACGAATTGAACTAATATCATGCTGACAATAACTAATATAATTATTATTTTTACGATTCTCTGTAAATTTCTAGCAGTCATTTCCTCTAATTTTTCTTGTTTATGGAGTCTATTAATTTGTTTCTTAAAGATTACATAAATTAACCATCCTATTATTATTGCTGAAGCAACTAATATTATATTGAAAATATTATCATAAATCCATCCAAGTATAATCTCAATAATGTTTTGAAAAAGCATTTTATTGATTTCTCCTTTTTTCTTGGAAATTATATTGTTTCAATTTAATTTTGTTAATAAGTTATTCAAAATTATTAACTTTTTTTGAGCTAAATTAAAGATTTACTTTTTAATAAGCTTAACTTTTTAAATTATATCCTAATATTAATGATGACTAAAATAACTATTTATTAAAAAAGGTGGATAATATGGATGAAGAAACCAAAAAAAAAATCTTATCTTCTTCTAATTTGATATTTGGGACTCTAATTATTGTCTTATCTATAATTACAATGACATTTACAGTTGGGGCTGTTATAACTCTCTTATTTATTCTTTCCATAGCTATAATTATAATTGGATTAGCAAGACTAGTAAATGCTTATGCAAATGATGAACTCGACACTAGTGGGAAAATTGCGAAATTTATAACTGCGATAATTGCGTTGATTTTCGGAGTTATAGTTATTGTAAACACTGCAACAGCACCTATGATCACTGTTGAAATATTAATAATTTTAGTTAACTCCTTGTTATTAATAATTGGATTTGTGAGAATTTATATTGGATTGGTAACAAAGGAGTATTTAAAAGGATATCGAGGTTCTATAGTATTAATAGGCATCATTATGATCTTATTATCGCTTTTAGTCTTTTTAATTCCTACATTAGATAACACTGCTTCTATTATCATAATTTCTGTGGCAATGTTGCTTAGTGGAATTGCTCATTTTGTATTGGGAATAATTGAAATAAAAAAATAATCTTTTTTTTTTTATAGAAAATAAAAATAAAGAAGAGATCCATTATAAAAGAACTTTATAATGATACTTTATTATGTTTTCTCCGATTTCTACTTAAAATCTTTAGTTGTTTGTCAATTGATTTCAAAAAACCTAGTAAAATAATGAAAAAAAAAAAAGATTTTTTTTTGACAAATTAATCGTATGGAGATATTTTATAATTGATAAATATAAGCAAAAAAAATACAGCAGCAGGAGGAAGAAATATTAGCATGAAAATTCCGGTGATCTCATGTAAACGATAATGCAGTTCTATCATGAGAATTCCAATATTAATAATAAAAGCTCCAGCTAAAGCTGTGATATAACTGGGTTTTTCCAAAATTTTCCATGTTGTAAAAATATAAAGTAATAGTCCTCCCACAATTAAAATATACGCCCAAATTGGTACATTTGTTTCTTGAAAAAAATCAGGAATTCTAAAAGCAGCTTCAACCATTAAAAAAAACAGAGAACCAGATATTAACATCAA
>JBHLPN010000272.1:0-4447 GCA_048939445.1 Promethearchaeota archaeon
ACTTTTAAATCATCAAACCATTCGAGTATATAGCATGTATCACAAATATTACTAACTTCTTTTACCCAATATGAAAACCCCCCATCAGAATATTGCCTTGAAGCCAAATTTTTTAAAATTTCTGAAGAAGGTTCTTCATCCCACAAAATAGCTGAAAGACGCGCTTTTTCTATAACATTACCATTGTTTTTTATATAATTAATAGATTTTTGAATATCCATATTTTCTAATTTTAATTTTAATTAGATTTTAATAATTTGAATCTAAAGTATCATTTTGTATTGAAATATTTAAAAGTTCTATACTAGAAATCAGTTAAAATACACATAGATCATGTATTTAAAGTTTTAGTATTAGGATTGAATTCTTTTTAGAGATATCAAATCATTAAATTAGAAAAATAAAAAAAATAAGTTGTAGAAAATTACATTTTTATTAAAGAACCAATTGAATCCATTAAAGTTTCTTTTCTTGGCTTACCTTTTAATAGTTCCTTTCTGACACGTTCAGCTAAAATTTGAGGAGTGAATCGTTCTCCATTGTTATCTATCTGTTTATAAGTAGTCCATCCTACTAATGAAAATACACGGTCCCCTACCACCCTAAAGACTTCTCCAGAAATTTGTTGTGCTTCATCTGAAGCTAAAAACACAACCATAGGTGGAACATTAACAGGATTAAAAACATCAAATCCTTGTTCATCTAATTTACTCATAATGCCAGCCATCTTAGGTGTTGCGTCTGTAGTGAGTCTTGTTCTAGCCACGGGTACAACACAATTAACTGTTGCATACTTTCTTAATTCCATAGCAACTATATTCGTAAAAGCAGCAATACCTGCTTTCGCAGCTCCATAGTTTGATTGGCCCATATTTCCTAATAAGCCTGCATCAGAAGCTGTATTGATTATTCTTCCAAAAATTCCTAAAGTTTCATCAGCTTTTCCTTTTTCTCTGAAATAAGCGGCTGCATGACGAGTCATATTAAATGTCCCTTTCACATGTACTGCTATAACATCATCAAATTCAGCTTCAGACATGTTAAAAATCATTCTATCTCTAAGAATGCCTGCATTGTTCACCAAAATATCTAATTTTCCATATTCAGATATTGCCTGATCAATCATAGCTTTAGCTTTATTAAAGTCTGTTACCGAATCATAATTTCCTACAGCTTTAACTCCCAATTTTCTACATTCTTCTGCAATTTCATCAGCAACCTTAGTTTCAGCACCACTACCATCAAATCCCCCACCTAGATCATTTACGACTAAATTACAACCCTCCTTAGCAAACAATAGAGCTTCTTCACGCCCCAAACCCCGACCAGCACCAGTGATTATTGCTACTTTTCCATCTAACATTCCCATATTATTTCTTCCTCTTACAAATTATTATTAATTTTAATTCTAAATTTGTTGTACTAAATAATATGTACTATTAAAAAATTATTTCTAAACTTAAGGATTTTTATAATTATTATTTTTTTTGATGTATCATAAGTTTTTTTCTGAAAAGATAATGAATTTGCAAACACACGTTTTAACAGGTATAATAATTCAGATTTTTTGCTTTAACATCTTTATTTTTCCATTTAATATTATTTTTACCATCTTATTTGCATTTTTATCGCATTTTATTATTGATGCTTTAGTTATTATTACTTACCATACACCTGATCCTCAAAAGGGAGATTTATTCTGGCTTTCATGGCAAATCATTACTTATGGTTTAGGAGCAATATTAATACTACTTTTTCTTCCATATATATTAGGGATGCTTTTTGCAAATTTTATAGATATAATTGATTGGCTTATTTTAAGACAAATTTATAGAATTAGATTAAAAAATGAAGATCTTGATTGGACGAAGAACTTCTTCTTTCATAACATAGTTGCTATAATAAGAAAATATACTCTTTTTTGGCTTCCTGATTGGAGGTATGAAAAAAAAGGTGTAATATCAGAAATAATAATAGATACTGCTTTAATTATTGGAATAATCCTTTTATTGATTTAAAGTCTTTAAAATAAAGCAAGTGGGATTTACAAAGACAATCTGATGAACCAAATTTATCAATGTGGCCATCTGATAGGTTTAATAATTCATTCGCTATTAAACATTCTAGATCCTGAATAGAAGGAATTAGATATAAACACCAAATAGAAGTATATTTGTTATTTAGCAAGTAATCGATATGCCAATGTACTTTTTTACTTTCTGAAGGAGATATGTGTCTCCTAACTCTATTGATAAGTGTTGTTGACCCGGAATTCCCCATAGCTGAACCGATATATATGTAATAACCTTTTTTAAATTCAATTTTACCAAGAGCCCCGATAATAAGATCAAAATTTTTCTGTATGAAAACAACTAAGATATAAGATCCTTTCATTTATTTACAATTCTTTTTGTGATCATGATAGCATCCGTCGCATAGATATTCTCCGCATTTTTTACAGATGTTAGCACAGTCATCACATAATTGATTATAGCATTCTACACATTCATACAACTCAGTGGATGAATTTTCTCCACAATTCTCACAAATAACTTCTTCTTCACTCATTTTAACTAGCCAAATTTTTATCTTATAATTAATTTATATAAATCATTGATTTTATAAATCAATTTTATTATTCAATAAATAATTTTGTTCAAGTATTTATTTTCCATTTAATTATTTAGGTCTAAAACTTTTTTATAATTCCTTAATTCAATAATTATAATCAGTTTTGAGAGATCACATAATTTATGGGAATTTCAGAAAATAAAGAAAGATTTCAAATCGATTTTAAACGGGATCATAAATTTTTTGAACATGAGGGTAGTTCTCGTGTCATCACATCTGGATCTCTCTATATGTTTTTTGCATTAATTAACGCTAGTTGTATTTGGATTTTTATTATTTTTGCAACAAGTTGGGATGGATTAAAATATTTTGGTTTAACAACTGCGATAAACGGAATTATAAGTCTAATAGGAATTGGGATTTCTCGATACTTTATAGCAGAAATTAAAGCTGCATTTGTTATCAATGAAGAATTTGGTCGATTAAAAGCCACAACATATTCAAAGTTATTGTTTTTAATCGGATTTGGGTTAGGTTTAGCAATGATAGCTACTCCTTTTGTTTTTGGGTTTTTTCTATCAAATATTTTACTTAGAGAATGCATTTTTGCTTCTGGTTTCTCTTCATTTTTGATATATGCTATTTTTGTTCTTCAAATGGGATTACAAATTAAAAATAGATATGATATAATTGCTTTCACATCAATTTTTAATGGAATATTTATTTTACTTTTTGCCTTTATTTTTATCTCAAATAGTTTAAATCCATTTTGGTTTGCGTTTTATCCATTTTTTAACATTATTACATTGATTCTGTTAATATATTTCTTTAAAAAATTAGCTCCTTATTCAATTTATGAGATTTTTAAATCTAGCTTGAGAACTCAAAATATGAGAAAAAGAGCCTCTCCTGAAATTAGAGTTCTTATTAAGGACCATCAAATCCTGATATATTTGAAAAATTCATTATATTCTATGATAACAAATATACAAAATTCAAAATTTTTTGAAGATATTTTATTTTTTATTGCTGCCATATATTTGGCAGTTTTTAGCGATCCTTCATATCAATCTTTTGGTTTGAGTTTATTAACGGTCTTAATGGCTTATGGCGCGGTTAAATCTGTTATTCTTTATTATTCAGCTCCTTTGAATATTGAAATTGCAGAGGCAAGTGTCAAGGATCGTCATGAAACAATTGAAGAATCAATTAACGCTTCCACAAGAATCTCAAGTATTTTAGCATTAGGATTCTTAACTGCAATGGTTGCTTTATCAAGAGAATTATTATTGTATTTACATAGAGACTTTTTTATCGAGGGTACAATTTTTAATTGGGATTTGTTTCTTATGGCTCAAATTTTATTTATCTTGATTGTTACAGGCCAATTTCTTTATGGGTACTCAACATTATTCGGTAATGCTTTGATTGGATCTGGAAATGCTGTTTTAGCAGCAAAAGGTTTTACAATAACACTCTTGATAATATTAGCTACTTCTCCAATTTTTATCTTTTTTTATGGAATCTTAGGTATTGGAATTGTTATGCTAATTTCTTCGCTTTTTCTATTACCTTATATCTTAATCCAACTCAAAAGAAAGCTCGAAATCGATTTTAATTTTAAAATTTTTTATAGATTAATCCCTAACTTAATAATTCTCTTTTTAATTATGTGGTTATTTCCCTATAATAGCATCATAAGTATTATTATTGGTATAATCTTAGGAGCGACATTATATCTATTCTTGAATCCTTTTTTTGGGGTTTCAATTCCAGAAGACCTCCAAATGATTAATGATTTATTTAATACTTTGAAATTAAAACTCTTTGGAAATCTAATTGTAAATGCAATGAAAATTACTTACAATTTTAGCCC
>JBHLPN010000273.1:0-4440 GCA_048939445.1 Promethearchaeota archaeon
GATGATAATATGGTTAAAATTTTTACTGATTTAATTCAAATCGGTATCGATTTTCCATGCTACCCTCAACTTTTATCTATGACTCATCAATTCTTATCCCCTTTATCAAACATAATTTCACAACTAGAAGAAACTGATGGAAAATTCTATTTGAATGGGGATTTTGAAGTACCTAAACAACCTATTGCTCTAGAATATGGAAATTTTATAGGAACATTCTTTAAGGAACGTCCACATCTTAGAGATTTAATTAAAGGTACGAAAGCTTGCTTAACTGGCCCTTTCACTTTAGCATTTGAAACAATATTAAAAAGTGATCTTGCCAAAGGGATAAAACCAATAATTTTTGAAGAACCAAGAGCAGTTATGGTAGATTGGATTGTTGATAAGTTTGCTGAAATTATTAAACAAATATCTGTTGCTTATAATGATATGGGAATCGATATTATTTCTTGTGATGAGCCGATTCTTGGATTGTTAGTAGGAAGGAAGGTTTTATTCCATTCAGAAGATTTTATAATTGAGACTATTGATAAAGCTATATCTGGAATAAAAGAATTACCATCCATACATGTTTGTGGCAGAATTAGTCCATTTCTACGAGATCTCCTTTTAAAAACAAATGTGAAAATTCTGGACCATGAGTTTAGTACAAATGAACAGAATTTTAATGTATTTGAAAAGAAGCATTTCCAAGGAACCGATAAATTCTTGGCAATGGGAACTGTTGAATCCAAATTTGTACCCTCTCAAAATAAAAAAATTAATGATTATGTGGAAGATATTGGATATCTTAAAAAATTTATAAGTAAAGGAATTGAAAAATACGGTAAAGATAACCTAATTATCAAACCCGATTGTGGATTCCTCCCACTTGGCCAAACTTTTGGAGAGAAAAATGGCTATGAAATCGCAATAAGAAAAGTGAAAAATATGGTTCTAGCTTTAAAGGAATTAAAATAGGTGCTATTATTTTTAAATTTAATAGAAATGAATATTAAAAGGTAAAAAGAATCTAGAAAAAAGCTTTATCCTTCTAACTCTTTTCTTAGTTTATCAATTTCGTCTTTTAGCTTATCTTTTGATTTAATTTCAGCTGTTTCTTCTTCAATTTCATATTCTGGTATATATTGTAGGTCATCTGCAGGAATCTCTGGCATAGCCCCTCCTTGTTCTAAAAGCATTTCTGTCTCAAGTTGGTTCAATTCTTCGGTAACATCAATAGCAAGGTCGATCTCAGGATCTCCTGCTAAAATATCTGCTGCTTCTTCAATCTCCGCCACATATGCCTCAGAATCCTCTGCAATCTCAGCAACTGTAGCTGGCGATGCTTTTGTAGCGATCTCTTCTAAGGTATCTCGAATGCCACTGAAAACATCACCTGTTTGAGAGATAAGAGTTCCCTCTTCTATCGCTTGAATTTGTCTTTCAATCTTCATTCTTATGTTATTAGCTCGGTCAACTTTTGCTTGATATGCCTTATATTGAACTAAATAATTCTTTGCACGATCTTTTTCTCCTCGTTTTAATGCAATTTTTGCATTTTTCCGGCTGATTTCAGAACGTTTTGTGTAATTTCTATTCATTAGATTCAATTTATGGATATGACTTTTAGCCTTTGCTACTAAGTCGTCTTTTTCTTTACCTTTACGTGGAAATAGTTTCTTTTTTAGCCCCATTATATCATTACTCCATTTAGCACTTTAATTTAATATTATCTGATTTATGAATTAAATAATTTTTCTGACTTAAAAATTTAATATTATTTAATATAATATTATAAAATAATTCTCATCAAAAAAGTTTTCATAGACCAAAATTTGAAGTAATATGAAAAAAATAATATTAGATTTTGAAATTAGGACTGAAAACTTAAAAGAATTAGTCCAAGAAGCTTTAAATAGAAATATTTTAAATATTTTAGTTTCTCAAGATACTTTTAGAGAATTCGAAAAAATTGAAAGGATGACTATTTATTCAAAAAATCCTAGTATTCCAGCTAAATGTTTGATTTATAATAATAAAAAAATCCTGGAAGAAAATTTAGTTAATAGAAAGTTTACAAATAAGTATTTTGGATTTTTTGTTGAATTAAAATCTAAAGAAGATGAAAAGGAAATAATTGCATTATCGAAAACCAGAAAGATAGATTTTGTTATAGTTTCTGCTAAAGATTGGAAAATAATACCTTTTGAAAACTTGATTGCTGCTATGCATTCAAATGATACAGAACTAATTGCTTTAGTTGAAACAGTAAATGAGGCAGAGACAATGTTAAAAACCCTAGAAATAGGCGTTGACGGTATTCTAATGAAACCAAAAAATATCGACGAAATTATTGAATTGAAAAAATTGTTACATCTAGGATACAAAATAAAATTATGTAAAGCAACAGTTAAAAATATTCAAAATATTCCTGAAAGTGAAAGAGTTTGTGTAGATAGTACCTCACTTTTAAATATTGGAGAAGGATTTTTAGTTGGATCAACAGCTGTAGGTTTCTGTTTGGTCCATTCTGAGACATTTGAAACTCAATTTGTAGCATCAAGACCATTTCGAGTAAATGCAGGGGATGTATCAGCTTATATATTAGTTCCTGATGATGATCCACAAAAAATCTATCGAACCAAATATTTAAGTGAATTAAAGGGGGGTGATAAAGTCTTAGCGATAAATAATGAAGGAGTTGCAAGAATTGTAACTGTGGGAAGAGTGAAAATAGAAACACGCCCTATGCTTAGATTTGAACTAGAAGTAATAGATGATGATAAGAATGTTCAATTAAGTTGTGTTTGCCAAAATGCAGAAACTGTTCGATTAGTCGAAGCTAATGGAAATGCAAAATCTGTTGTTGATATCAAGATTGGAGATGAGATTCTTGTTCATATTGGTCCTAGGGGATTACATTTTGGTACAATAATAAAAGAAACTATTATAGAAAAGTAGGATTCAGCATCTATTAAGTCCTTTTCACTATTTTTTTTAGTAGATGTTATATAGACTTTAGGCTTCATTATAATTATCAAATACTAATGATATCATAGAAATTATATTAAACTTATAATTATATTTTTTATTTAATTATATGGAAACTTAAATTATAGTTAGTAATAACTTGATGTGATTGATTTGACTACTTATTGGGCGCCTTTGTTTCACATTTACCAGCCTCCCACTCAAGATATGAATGTATTAAGAACTATTGATAAAGAATGCTATAAACCTTTATTCTGTTTGCTTGAGGAATACGAAAATGCTAAATTTTGTTTAAATATAAATGGGATTCTTATAGAGTTGTTATATAAATTTGGATTATCCGATACAATGGATTTACTTAAAAATCTAGTTTCTGAGAATAAAATTGAAATAGTGGGTACTGCTAAATTTCATCCAATCCTTCCTTTAATTCCCAAAAAAGAAGTTCAACTTCAAATTCAGATGAATGAAGAATTAAATAGAAGAGAATTTGGCCGATGGGAGCGAAAGGGTTTTTTTCCACCAGAAATGGCAATCTCAGGAGGAGTTGCTAAATATATTCGCCAGTTAGGCTATAAATGGGTAATTATGAGTGGAATTGCTTGTCCAGTTGATTGGCCATACGATCAAATCTTTTGTTCACCTAATGGGCTCCAATTATTCTTCAGAGATGACATTCTCAGTAATAAAATTTCTTTTAAGGCTATCTCTGCGAAGGAATTTGTTAAAGCAATTGAGGAGATTTTTCAACCAGAAAGTATATTGAAAAGAAAATCACCAAAAGAATCCGATAAATATATAATCACAGCCATGGATGGTGAGACTTTTGGACATCATATTAAAAATTATGAAAAAACCTTTCTAAAGAAGGTGTTAGATCTCGTTTACAAAGAAGAAAAAATTAAAATTTTATCAATTTCAGATTTAGATAAACATTTTCCAATAAATAGTAAAAAAATTATCCCTCGGGAATCAAGTTGGAGTACTACTTATAAAGATATTCAGAAGGGAATTCCTTATCCTTTATGGAAACACCCTGATAATAATATACATAGATATTATTGGAAACTTATGACAAGTCTTAATAATTTAATGAAATTAGTTGATAATTTAAATTTAACAACAGACTGGGAGGTTCAAAATTATTATAATACAGCTAGATGGTATTTTAGCAAAGGACTTTATTCTTGTCCTACTTGGTGGGCAAATCCTCAGCACGGGATGTGGAGTCCTAATCTGATTTATAAGGGCGTCGAACTTCTAATGAGAGCTGCTCTTAACGCTCAAATGGCATTAGTTCATGCTGGTAAATCAGATTTAGGGGAAGCTTATTTTGATTCCATCTCTTATTATCATGGATTGTTACTTATGGAACTCAGTTCTGTAACAAAAAATCATTTAAAAAAATTAAAAGAGAATGAAAATAAATGAGTTCTATCTATTTTTTAAAATTAAATTATTAAA
>JBHLPN010000274.1:0-4427 GCA_048939445.1 Promethearchaeota archaeon
TTATCCATAATTATAACATGCCTTATATTCAAAACATCTAAAAATTTTCGCCATATTAATTCTCGTTCCATTTGAAGGCGACGCTCATATGAATCCACCTCAAATACTTCCAGATTAGAATCAATTTCAAATCCAAGCTGTTTTAATTTGTTTTTAATGCACGCCATGCAGAACTTAGGATATTTTGAACACTTTTCCTTAATTTTACCACAATTAAATCCTAATCGGTCAATCTCAAAGTAAACCATGAATAAAATTCACATTAAAACGTTATCTTTAAAAAAAAGATGAGGTTCAATAATTTCAAATATTAATTCAAATACCATTTTTCTTTGATTTAACATAAGATAACAGACATTTAAATTTTTTTGGACAAATTGCTATTCTAAGATAATAACATGAAATTTTTAATTCTTCAACCTAGATATTTCAAAATTTTCGGTTCTTATTAACAATTTAACTTAAATTTAAAAATGTAAAAAAATTAAATGCTAATAGAATAAAAAAGATAAATAAAACTCTCTGTTGTATTAATTTGCCAGATTTTCGAATAAATGATGATTGGATATTAAACCGAATATCCTCTCAAAGTAATAGTTTTACCCAATGGCTAAATAATGTGTTAAAAACTGTTGAAAAATCATTAGAAGATATTCAACCAGAAATTGCTGATCAAATTGAAATGGATAAGAGTCTTAGCTCACTACAAGATTTAGATAAAGAATTAGCATCTGCACAAAAAGAACTTGCAAAATTAGGAAGTCTTGGGAAAAAAATGTCTAATTTCGGATTAGGGATATTAAAACATCTTCAAAAACCAATTGAAAAAGAAATACAAAAATCTTTTAAAGGAATAGAAGGATTGGAAGGGTTAGATTTTCTGAAAGATTTAGATTTTATAACAGGTAAACGAAAGGATTTATCATCTGCCCTTTATGATGTATCCAAAGAAAGAGGAATCGAATCAGAGGGATTATTATACCTAATACAAGCTTTACCAGATCTTGAAGCATTTCTTTATAGTACAAGCGTAAAAAAATACTACAGAGACCATACTGAGCATGCGCTCCGTGTAGCAGTATTAGGAGATTTTTTGTTAGAACAAGATCTTGGTCATGGCACTTTAGAGGGCATTATTTCCGAGTTAACAGAATTAGATAAAACCCTTTTAAAGGACAAATTTTGGTGGATTATAGGGCTCCTTCATGATATTGGTTATCCTTTAGGAAAAATGACGACCGCAGTTAACTATTCACTTGTTAACCAACTTTTAAAATGCTATCCAACTATTGATTTGGAATTCATTCCTTTTGAAATTAATTTAGCTTGGAAGGGCGAGCAAGAAAAGTATCTAAAAATCATAGAAGAAGGCCTTTCTAAGGAAGCTTGTGCTTTAATAAGAGAAGGTTCCGGATTTAAACAGCGGAAATTAACTGCTCAAGTCCCTAAAGTCTTCTTAAATCGACCAGAAGGTCACCCTGAATATGAATATAAAAATCCCGTCGAATTAGATCATGGTGTTATTTCTGCACTTTCTCTTCTAAAGGGACTTGGAACACCACAAGAAATTATAAACAACGATGAATTTGAGGGATATATTTTAGCAGCAAGAGCGATGGCTTTACATAATTTCAAAGCAGATCTAAAAGACTATGTTTTTGATGAGCAACCCTTAGCATTTTTCTTAATGTTAATAGATGAATTGCAAGAATGGGGTAGACCAATTCCAATTCAAATACGGGATACTTATTTTACAACTGAATTGGAGAAAGTCACACTATTAGATGAAATTTTACTAAATTTAGACGATTTTAACTGGTTAATGCAATTTAAAAACCAACAAGCTAAGGACCTCATGGAATTCAATTTCAATTTGTTTTCTAATGAAAAGAAAAAAGCATTTGGAAGGTTAGATACTGGAGAATTATTTCCTAAAACTACGATTAACCTTCAAGATATTGAAATTATAAAACAAAAAAAGGAAAAGAAAGAAAATATTGTCTCAAAAGACATAATAATTATTTGAGGTGATTCCTAAATATGGAAGTTTTAAAGGAAAATGGTTTGAAGATATTTAATGCTATATTTGAAGGGAAAAAAAGTGTTGAAATTGATGATGTTGAATATCAAATTAAGAAATTTTCAAGTGGTGTAAAATACGTAGATCTCTTTGGATATCGGTATATTGAACAGAATCGCAATAAAAAGTCAGAGTGGGGTAAAAAAGCTAGAGAAGGCCATAAAATTATGTGGATTATTAAAGGACGACGTTATATCGCTCAAATTTTGGATGGCCAATATAAAGACTTAAAGAAATAATCAAACTGATTATTTTATTATTATTTTTTTATCTTTTTCTCCACGTTTAAAAATTGGTCTCCATTTTATTTTTATTCCTTTTTATTCTTATTCTATTTAGTGGTAAAAATAGAGAGAGATTATGGAAGCTAGAATAAGAATAGATGCAAGTTATTATGAATTTTTGGATTTAGTTCAAAATATTTCCAAAAATTCAAAATCTATTCAAAGAACCAATATAAAAAAAATCTATGAAAATTATGACATCAATAGAGTTAAGAATGATTTAGATAAGAAAATAGCATTCATAGACAATTTATTAATTAAATAAAAGTAAAATATTAAATTCAACCTTTTCCATTTCCATAGTGAGTATATTATTTTTAATATACTCATTAATTATTTAAATTTCCTTTCAGTTTTTCAACAATTAATTCTAAGTATGACTCTCTTATAGATTGTTCTCTATTAATGCCGAGTAAATCCAAAAAATCGAAGAGAATATCTTTAGAATCTTCAAGATTTTCTGAAGAGTCTAATAAAAATTCGACTTCTATAAAATGCTGGTTTAAAATTGGCAGATAATCAAATAATACTTCTATATAATAGTTTTTAAATTCAAACTCAAATAATTCTCTTTCTTTTTTTATTGTAAGAATTTCTTGGAAACCTAATTTTTTTAATAAAGTCTTCATACTTTCAATATCTTCAATTTTGATCTCCAACTCTTCACGAGTTTTAGTTGACTCATCTATTTTTTTGCCTTTATAAGTTATGTAATAATTTATAATTTGCCCTTTACCTACTTCATTTTTATTAAATTCAATAGATTTTCTTAATCTTAAAGCTTCATCAGTTTCCTTGAAATCTCTTAACCCCTTTGGCATATTATAATAAATATCCTCGTGTAGTAGTGAATTTTTATAAATCCCATTATGTTCTTCAAACTTTATTCGAATTTGTTCTGGATTTGAGATCCTAACTTTAATTTCAACTTCAATCATGGCAATAATTTTCTCGCTAATAACAATTATAATTAATTATTTTTTATTAGTATTAATGGATTGAAATCGAGTTGATTTTTTTATTACTCAATTACGTGAAGACGCAGAAAAACTAGCAGTGGAATATGGTTACCTCCCTTACATGATAAAAAGATATATTCAATTCCTTGGGATAGATCATACTATAAAGATGTTAAAAGCAAATGAACTTCCTTTACTACCATCAATACGAGTCAATACCCTTAAAATTTCTGCCCTAAAATTAAAAAAGAGACTGGAGCAAAAAGATTTTGTATTAGAACCTATTAAATGGGTTCCTTATGGGTTTAAAGTGACAAATCAATCATATAACTTAGGTTCTACGCATGAATTTCTCCAAGGTTTTTATTATATACAAAGTATTGCATCGATGCTTCCATCAATAATTCTTAACCCAAAATCCAGTGATAAAATAATAGATATGTGTGCAGCTCCTGGTGGCAAAGCGACACATTTAGCTCAACTAATGAATAATAAAGGTACACTTGTTTTAATCGAAAAAAATAAAAATAGAATCCCAGCATTAAAAATTAATTTACGTAGATTGGGGATTATTAATTCACTGATATTAAATATAGATGCAATTAAACTTCCTGAATTAAACCTTAAAGCTGATAAAATCCTATTAGATGCTCCATGTACAGGGGAAGGGCTTATAAGACAAGATAAAAATAGAAAAAAAAGTAAAAAATTGAAGGACATTGAGAGGATGTCTTCAATACAAAAAAAGTTGCTTTCAGCTGGTCTAAAAATACTAAAACCGAAGGGAGAATTATTATATAGTACTTGTTCTATTGGACCTGAGGAAAATGAGTTGGTAATTAATGATGTCTTGGATAAAGATCCAAACTTTGTTATTTCAGAGATAAATAAATCTTATGGAGTTAATGGATTTACACAAGTCTATGGAAAAACATTAAGAGAGGATTTAAAATTTTCTCAGAGATTATATCCCCATATTCATGATACAATAGGATTCTTTTTATGCCTAATTAGAAGAAAAAATGGATGAAAAAAAATCTATTGGTGCTCTCTTAGATACATTCCTTTATCGCTCAGATTAATTGCAATCAGATCTGTTGGTTT
>JBHLPN010000275.1:0-4424 GCA_048939445.1 Promethearchaeota archaeon
TGCCTTATCTTACAAGACTATCCAAACACTTCAATATTAGATATATCTATAGAATAAAAATGACTATATCAATCTCGCCTTAAATTCTAAATTTAAATCAAATCTTAAGGATACTAATATTTAAATAACACATCTGTCTATTATTTTTATAAATCTCTTTAAATTAAAAAATTATTAAGATTTAGTGAAAGTATATTATGTCTGAACAAAAACAAGTTAAATACCCAACTGAAATTTTTCTCCGTAATTATCCTAAAGTAATTTTCTTCTACCCTTTGCTTGTCACATCGTTTATTCTCTGGTTGATTCAAATGTTTATCGCTGAGGAGCCAGTTTTAGGATATATTTGGTTTATAGTGTTTTTTGTAAATATTTTTGTAATTGCCTTTGATTTCTCTTCGACTAAATTCTTTGTCTTAATATTAGCAATAGTAATAATTGCTTTAATCGTGGCTTTCCTAATTGTACCTAGTGGAATAACGATTATTTCTGGAATAAATATCGATTTAGGTTTACCTTGGGAGTTCTATTTACTAATGACGTTAATATTAGCTTTTATATTAGGGATTGTAATTATTAGCTCGAGATTCGATTATTATAAAATTGAAAGGAATGAGATCTTTCATAAAAAGGGTATCTTTCATTCAGCTGATCGATTCCCTGTAAAAAGCTTACGTTTCAAAAAAGAGATTCCTGATGTTTTTGAGTTTTTCATGTTAAGAGCTGGTAAGATGGTTATTATGCCTGGTCATAGTGACGAGGTTATGATTCTTCCTACCGTTCTAAACATTAATAAAAAAGAAGATCAGCTTGATTGGTTGCTTTCTCACGTATCTGTTGAACCTGATGAAATAGATTCATAAAATTTTAAATATCTCAATTTATTTTTTTTTAATTTCTTATTTTTTTAGAATAAAAACGAATAAAGATAACTTTAAGTGTTAATTAGTACTTTAAAACACACTTATGTCTCATCCACCAATACTACTTTTTGATTTTGATGGAGTTATTATTACTCAAAAATCTCTTGAATATACAGCACATACATTGATAAAAAACAAGTTATATCAATGGAAAAATATTGAAAAAATGAGATTAATTGATTTTGCGAGATTATTCGAGGAATCAGACTCAAAAAATAGATTATTGGCTTTAAAGCAAATAAATAAAGTCTACAAACCTTTCATACCAAGTATTTGGAGGAGAAATCTCTTTTTTATTAAATTTAGACGTATGTATCCGAAACTTGAAAAATATGAAATACTAAAGCCTAATCTAAAAGAAATTTTAAACAAGCTTAAAAATGGTGGAATTCATTTAGGGATTGTATCCAATACCAGTAAAAAAAGATTAGATTATTTTAGAAAGAAATTGAAATTAGACAGGTTTTTCTCCGTCTTTATTACTCGCGATGACTCGCTCTTTAGAAAACCTCACCCATACCCAATTATCGTAGCATTGATGAAATTTAAAAAAAATTTTAATTACTCAATAAATAAAGACCAAGTTTATTATATCGGTGATCTTCCTGCAGATATAGAGTGTGCTAAGAATGCAAACATCAAAAGTATTGCTTTACTTTCTGGTCATGGTACAAAAGAGGGTTTAGAAAAATCTAATCCCACCTATTTGCTTCCAGATATTAAGAATATCTTGGAAATTGAGTATTTCAAAAAATTCTTATTGGACTAATTACTTTTTTAGATTAAATATGTTTAATCTCGAAGAATTTGAGAATGACTTAATTCTTAAAAAAGTAGATAAACTGAATAAATACTTAGAGAAAAATAAAGTTGATAAAATATCAAAAATACTTAATGAATTTCAAAGTTTATTAGATCAACAAGATTATACCGTACAAATAACGTATATCTTAAGTATTATAGCAGAAAACAGGAGTGATCTCATTTCTGAAGGATTAATACAAAAAATTGAAGTATTCCTTCAATCTGAAAATGAAAAATTAAGAATTAATTCAATTATTATAATAGGATTTGCTATGGTAGCAAATTCAAATTACA
Source organism: Promethearchaeota archaeon (assembly GCA_048939445.1). Classification (GTDB taxonomy): domain Archaea; phylum Asgardarchaeota; class Lokiarchaeia; order Sigyniarchaeales; family SOKP01; genus Loki-b32. Next base: position 2,022 of record JBHLPN010000275.1, read on the forward strand.
TAGATAAATATTCTCAAGCATTTGTAAAACTTTTGTTAGATAAATCTGAGGATATTAGAAATAATATCCACTACTTCTTGTTAGATTTAGCTGAAATAAAACCAAATTTATTAAATAAAAATATTGATGTTATTCTAAAAAGCTTTAAGATTGAAAATAACAAAAATAATATCCTCTCTCTATTAAATTTTCTAGATCAATGCGAGGATTTTGAATTTAATCACCTATATATCTTTAGAGACATTTCAAAATCATTGATTAACTTATTTCATGATGAAAAAAGTTCGGAAATTTCTAATAAATTAATACAACTTATAAAAAAATTATATCCACAGCTTAGGGAATTTGATCTGGAGAAACAAGAAACTGAAAAAATAAAAAACCTATTAGAAAATCAATTTTTAATGAAACGGCATAATTTTACAGAAATAAGCAAGAACACAGATTTAAAATTAAAAGAATATTTAAAAAAATTTACAAAAACTAATCTAAAGGATGATAAGATCTATTTTTATACAAAAACCAAGGAAAATATCATTTATATTTATGAGTTAGAGAAAAACAAATTAAAGAGTTTTTTCAAGAAAGATGTAAAAATATCTGATGATAATATCGGTAAAACTTTTTCTCAGATTATAGAGAGTAATTCAGAACTAAAACTTTTCATCAAAACTTTAAATAACTTAAAAATTATCGATGGATACTATTCTGATATTGGTTTTTTTTATCCATATACCTATATAAAATCCAAAATTTTAGAAGATTTACAAATAGATGGATCTTTTAATTTAAAGAATTTTAACTTCCTTCCACAAGAATTTACTGATAAGATCATCAGAGATGTTTCAATATCGACAAATCAAAAATTTTTAAGGCATAAAGATAAAGAAACATATACTGCTTTAAAACAATTTAAGGATCTAATTAATTCTGAAGCTGCAAAAAAGAGTGTATTAGATTTAAAATTATATCGGGAAATGTTATTAGAAGAAGATTTTATAAAATTAGTAAAATATATGCCTAAAGAATACTTATCAGAATTCCATAAAGGAACACAGTGGTTGACTAATCTAGGTACACAAAAGATTACGCTTGAGGTTCAGAATTCAAGAATTGTAGGGTATTTTAATATTTCTAGAATCTCAGATAAACTAAATATAGGAGAACTTCTATTATTAGACGTCTTTGATCAGTTTGTAGATAATAGAAGTGGGATTTGGGATAAAAAAAAAACCATTTTCTATTATTCTAAATATCTAACAGAGAAAATCAATGAGATTAGTATAATTTCTGATGAGAATGAAAAATTAAATCTAATTGATAAGATCTCTAATGAGCTTAATATTGATAAAAATCATATTTTGTCTAAGATTGATGAAAATTTGAAATTAATTGCTGAAGAGATACAACAAAAAGATAAAATAAAAATAAGCGAATATTTGGAAAAAACTGGAATGGAAAAAGATTTTTTTATGAAATTTATTGATGAATTAGGTATTTCTTACTTTAAAAAAGCAGATTTATTAATTTTTAATCCACAAAAAATAGAAGAAGCTAAGAATGACATTAAGTATATGCTAATTGATAAATCAAAATCTGAAGACTATATTTCATTAGGAAATATCCTAATTGAAGACCTAATCAAAGATTTATTAGCTGATGGAAAAGTAAAAGGAATTTTCCATGAAAGTGAGGGAGAAGTTCTTTTTTATACAAAACGGGGGATTCGAAACTTGATGTTGGAAAGCAGTTTTCTTTTTTCTTTCCATGATTTTTTTTATGGTAAAGATTTAAATGAAGAAGAGATCGATTTGTTACGAGAAATATTTGATGATTTGATAAAAAATAAAGAACTAAAAGGAAATTTTGATGAAGAATCGTTAACTTTTTCTAGTGATGAGGTAATATTTGCTAAAGATTATAATACAGTTCTATTTGAATTTGAAAAAATGGTTGGCAATTATACTAAAAAGTTTGAAACGGAATTTCAAAAAATTAAGAATATTTTAACTAAAAAACAAGAAACTATCTATCCACAAGAGATAAAAATCATCCAAGAATCAATCGACAAAATTAATGAAAAATATGTTAATTGGAGAAATGGTCTAGAAGGATTTATTCGTAGGACTAATAAAAAATTATTAAGGGATCAAGGTATTAGTGTGAAACAATATAAAACTCTATTTTTAAAGGGAAATAAAGAAGGAATAAAATCTTTAGAAGAAGATCCTGAGGTATACGAACTTTTAAATAATTTTAAAAGGTGGATTAAGTTATTTAACAGATTAGAAGTGAAATATCCTAACGTACTTTTCTATCAAAAAAGATTAATAAATAATCCGGATGATAATGATTCTAAAAGCAAATTAGATGAATTACTTGATGAATTAGAACTAGTTTGAG
>JBHLPN010000276.1:0-4394 GCA_048939445.1 Promethearchaeota archaeon
TGAGAAACAATTTCCCCAAATGTTCTTAATGTGTTTCTTAATTTTTTACCTTCAATATCATAAACTTGTGAATTAAAAAATATCAAGGGTTGATTTTTTAAATTATTCTTGCTTAAAATATGGTTAATCTCATTAAATGTTAACACTTGATTATCGTTTGTAAGGAAAAAACTGTTTTTTGGGCTCCATTTCGAATAGAAAATATTGCCCACAAATATTATAATTTGATACATATCTGATGATAAATTTAATAATATGTTTTCCCGTGTTGAATTATCTCCTACTAATGTGGCCATTTGGTCAATTTCAGCTCTTTGATTAAAAAAATTTATAATATAATTTAACTCATCTGCACCAGCTTGAAAAGGAAAAATTAGTTCTTTCTGTTTGGTTTTTTCATTCCATCTTAAAGGACTTTTCGAGTTAATTGAATCGATTATAAGAGCATTATATCTCTTATTAGATCCCTCAGATAAAGGCAATTTAAATTGATCTTCTTTGAAAGTGACACCTCCGAGTGGTAATTCACCTATATTGTATCCACTCGAATATTTTAATAAGAAAAAATTATTATCATACATTAGATCAAAAGGGATTGTCATATTATCTAATACAAAATATATTTGGGGGATTAGATTCAAACTATCAATTTTAGATGACTTAAAAAAATCTCTGATTAATTTTGGGAGAATTATATATAATAATTCTCCAAATTCTCTCAGATTAAAAAGAAATTTGCGATATTCCGATTCATAAAAAAGTTCATTATAAATTTCTATTAGTTGAGAATCATTCCAGTATTCATTAGAAACAATACCATCAATGATTTTATTTTCAACCGAAATTATTTTATAAGAGATCATCCCATAAGAATTAATTCTTAGAATAATTTGTTTAATACTAATATCTTTGTAAAATAACGGCTCATTCTCAATTAAGTCATCAAATGAGTAAATATCTTTTTTTATCGCTTCCATTTCATTATATAGTGCCCTGAGATCTGGCAGTTTTTTACTAAAATCCTTATCCAAATATAGAAGTATTTTCTCTGCGATATTATAATTTTGTTCTTCGAAAAGAGCACGGTAAAACATCATTCTCCAAAAATCTTTCTGTTCTAGGGAAAAAAACATAGATTTGAATTTCCACAGTATATTGCATGTGTAAAAATAATGGAAAATCTGAGTATTTGTCTGAGGTAATTTTAAGTGGTTGTTAAGTTTTTCTAATGACTGAAGTAAATATCTCTTTTCTTTCATATCTACAAATTTTTTACAAGCTTCAACCCACAATTCAATTAGAATATTGTCATAAGATAAATCTGTTTTATACATAAACAAATCTTCCAAGAAATCGTAAATCTCAAAAGCAATTTCAAAACGATTTCTATTAATTGAGAAATCAATAAATTTTCTAATATATGTTACAGCTTCACCGAATGATTGGTATTCTTGAAGCTTTGAAAAAATGTTGCGAATAAAGATCATAATCCAAGAATATTCACTGATGTTATTTAAATAATATATCAACTCTTCAAGCTCAACCAGGAGAGTATTAAAACTTCTTTCATTAATAGAAATTCTGCTTATGTTACTAAACTCGTTTTTTAAATAACCGGGAAGCCTATTTATCAAAATTTTATTTATTGTCCTTACAAATTCCTCAGAGTTTTCCATTAATTTATATTTTAAACAAACATTTTCTAACACAATATAAAGAAATAATGCTCTTTTGCTTGGTTCTAAATTAAATATTGTTTTTCCTAAACTCTGCATACTCAAGTGGAAAAATTCTGAAGGCACAACAGATTTTCTTAAAAATATCTGTAAAATTTGTAATTCAAATAACCTCTGGAAGTCATCTCTTTCATGCAACTTTGCTGAAAAAGAATTAATGAATTTGGTTATCCCCTTTTGGGATAAGTTTTCCATTTTTACAAATTCTTGTAGAAGATTAGTGCAAAAATTATTAAATAAATAGAAATCATCTAATTTAGATAAAAATGAAAAAAATCTTTTATAAGCGTCGATATATCTGATTAAATCAATCTCAACCTTTCCTTCTTTATGCTTCACCAAAGAATTTAGATATATCCACCAAGAATTAGAAATAATCATTATTAGCTGGTGTTTTTTCTGAATATCAAGCCAATCGTTCCTCTCCACTTCAAAACTTAAATTACCGAGTAATTTTGAAGCCCATTTATGATTTGCAGCATATAGCAACTTTCGAGCAGTTATAATTCTGTTTTGAAAATTATTTAAAAACTCTTGTTTCAAATCTGTACTGACAGTCATAAGTTATTTGTTATCTAACTTCTCTATATTTTGATTTGCATTCTCTATTTCTTACATTTGGTTAGATTGTTGGTGTTTGGGATTTTGAATCCATGCTTTTTTTAATTTACCTTGAGCCCATAGCACCGAGGCTCCAATCCAACCAATATTTTCTCTTCCAGAGACACTTATTACATTAATTTTCTCTCTTAATCTCTCTGAAAAATGGTTTGAAATTTCTGTTTTTAATCTTTTATCTAACCCTGGTATTAAACTACTACCTCCCGCTAGAATTATATTAGGTAATATGTCCTCCCAGTTTTCACGATCCCAAAATTTTATAACTTTTGATACGGCTTCAGGTAATCCTATATAATCAATATGAATCAAAGCAGGATTAAATAAAGGTTCGACGAGCATAAATCTTTCTGAATTAATTTCTAAAGATGTTCCATCCGGTAAATCTATATTTCTATTATATTTTGTTAATCCATCTTTTATTCTTTTTATCTCCCCTTCCGGATCTAAAGTACATAAAGATAATTTCTCTTTAATTTCACTAGCAATCATTTTATCAAGATAAACTGTTTTCTGTGAACCTTTTTTTGATAAAACCAAATTTAATAAATAATCTGTTAAGTCCTTACCAGCTATCGGATAAGTATCCCTTGCCATAGTATTAGAGAATCCGTGTAAAAATGTAGCGATAATTGTATTCACTTCACCTATACTTATAACTACACCACTAGTTTTTCTTAATGTGGCCAATATTCCTTGACTTTCAGACAAAAATAATAATGAAGGAAAATCAAATACATTAAAAAAAATATCTTTTAATTTAGTTTTTTCCAAATCTGATATGAAATAAGGAGATATTATAATAATAGGGTGTTTAAAATAATTTTCTTCAGCTATTTTCAATTGTTTGTAATGATGATAAAAGAATTTTGTGAAAATAATATAATTACTTTCTTTCCGAAATTCATGAACTTTAAGAATATTAGAGTATTTTAAAGCTTCTTGTCCAAATAAATGGTTCTCAACATCTTTTTCAGTCACATAGATATCTTCGAGACCATCGATTACATCTGAGGTAAATAAATAATCTTTATTGCTAACATAAACACTGGGGGTAATAATATCGGGGAAATCATCACCTGCCCACCCCATTCTTACATTTTTACTTCCAATATCAATAATTAGTGGACGTAACAGATTTTTTTCTTCAGATGACATAGTGAATTATTTAAAAATGTTTCTTTATATTATTTTTTCAATGTCCAAATTAATCTGCTATTGAAGATATTTTAATTCGTGAATAAATTCATCTGTAACTCGTTTTAATTGATACTCTTTAACCTGTAATTCAAGTAACCCTAAAACTCTTTTGAATTCTAGAGACATGGATTCAATGTCAACTTCAGCGACTCTTTCGATTTCATTTCGCTTAACTTTAAATTGTTCTAAATTTGCTTGAATCTTTTCAAAAATAGCTGCTATATTGCTTTCTAAATCCTCGGTATTTTTTTTTGTAATTTTCCGCATTTTTCTTAAGATTCCGAGAATATTCGAGATTGACATTTCCCATCTATCATAATTTTCATTATAACTCAAAAGCAGACCTTCAAAAAATTCTGTTAGTTTTAAATATATATTTTCTTTTTTAATAAATGAAGGTTCTTGTTTAGTCGAAAGAATTGCAGGGGATTGAATTTGTGATGGTTGAGTGAGTTCCGATTGAACTTTTGGTGGAATTGGTACTGTTTTCTCGCTAACATCAGGAACTAATTTTGTTCTAGCCTTTTTTTCATCTTTAGCTCGTTGAACTAGAGGAATATCTTCCAAGACATACGCTTCAGCAATTTTACTACGTGATTCATGTGACAATTGAGGTGTAATCTTAACATCTCCTTCTTTTTGGGATTTTATAAATCCTTGCCCTTCAGATACTCCTTTTAATAAAGTTTGTAAAGTTGTTTCTGTTGTTTTAGCAGAGTGTAAAGCAGTATCTAACGAATATTCAGACATTTGTGCAACAACCTCATCACTATCTTGGAGTTTTTTCCTTTTTTCTTTTTTTTTCTTTTTCGCCACCAAATACACCTAATAATAATCAAT
>JBHLPN010000277.1:0-4361 GCA_048939445.1 Promethearchaeota archaeon
AATCCAATATTCAATATTATAGAAAACAAGCTTATGAATAAAGCTGTAATTATTGCTAAAGTATAAGTTGCTAGTACATTTTCAATCCACGTTCTTTTAGAGAAATCTCCAATAATCATGTCCCGAGAAGTTCTGGCTATAAATGGCCCACTCAAATTTCCTCTTAATGATAAAAGAGCTGGAATCATTAAAATTAAAATAGGAAAACTATCAAAAGGTAAAATAAGTAGAGTAAGGATTATACCTGCTAGGATATCTCCAACAATAGATATAACCTCTGATGGGAAAGTTTCCTTAATAATTTTTCCTTTCGAGTCTCGCGTCTCCATATGCCATCCTCATCAGAAGCCATTGATTCAGTATTATAATCTTGAAACATTTCTTTTAATAAAATAATTTATTTTCCTTCTATTAATTATATTATTAAATATGATATATAAATTTAGTTAGCCCTAATTTATCAAATTTAAGTTAGAAATTCTATTCTGATTTTAAGTATCAAAAGGAATTTATATACAAAATTTACATTTTTTATATGCTTTTAATTTCAAATCCTTTATTGGACAAATTAAATAAGAAATCTGCGGATTAAATATAATAAATTAATTATATTTTCTTAAAAGAAATTTATTAAATCTCATAATTAATTAGATATACTAAGATTTTTTTATAATATTTAATTTGAAGTTAAATTTCACCTTTTTACGTAATAGATATTGAATAAGACATAATTATGATTAATAAAGTTAATATTAAATTAATTTATACGATTTTCGCATTTCTGTTCTTGTTTAATATCTTTCATTATCCTATATGTTCTTATTCTGGTGAAAATCACTTAAATTTAGAAAAGAAAAGTGGGTTAGATTCTATTAAAGATTTATCAGCTAATAAAGGATTTATCTCTATTGACGACTACAATTTTTTTTGGTTTATTCAGATATCTGACACTCAATTTTTGTGGTATGATGAGAATAAAATTGCTAGTTTTTACAAATTCTTAAATAAAACCTATAAAGAAATTGATCCTCTTTTTATTTATCACACAGGAGATATAGTAGACGCTCATTTTGGTTTACAGCAGGATAAAATTGAATGGGAACTCTATAAAAAAGCTTTGGATGATAATAAAATGAATGCATCAATTTATATGGATATCATTGGAAATCATGACGCTGTACAGGACCCTAATTTTAATTATTTTCTTAATTATTCAATGATGGGAAGATCTTTTAATACAACACAATATTCATTCAATAGAACTTTCAATTTTGGGAACTATGCTTTTATTGGACTTAACACCGCTAAAGAATCATATAATCTTTTTGAATTTGGCTACCAAGGATTTTTAAATTCTGAAGAATTGAATTGGTATGAAACTGAATTAGAAAAATATAAAGAATTCGATAAGATTTTTGTATTTGGGCACCATCCTCCAAGTTACCCCCCATATTACTCAATTCAATCTGAAGTAAGTCTTAGTGGAAAAGATTTCTATGAGCTAAATGAGGAGTATAATGTTTCTTATTATTTATCTGGCCATATTCATGATAATGCTATTCAATATTTAGATAAACTCCTAACAATATCAACATTAAATTTTGATCAAAATAATGGTCAATATAGAATAATTGCTTTAGATAATAATCGATTATCAACTTCTATTGAAACTGTCGGAGTATGGCCGCAAGCGATTATAACTAATCCTTCTGAAGAAAATAATTTAATTAGAAATCTGAATGATAATGAAGAAAAAGTAAGGGTACTTGCTTGGGATCCAGAAGGAATTGAATCTGTTGCGTGGAGCCTTTTTGAGATTGAAGGAGAACATCAAATCACAGCATGGAAACCATTAGAAAGGAAATTTGTTGATGAGCCATTATGGGAAGGGTATTTAGATGTAGAATTTCATGGAAGGCTAATGTTAAAAATTCAGATTGAGGGCTATTCAGGAACAACGTTTAAAACGCTCATTTACTTTTCCAAAGCTGATATAAATATTATATCATTATCAATCGCAGTTATTATGACGATAGCATTAATCTCCATATCATTATTTATTATTTTCAATGTTCTTAATGAAATGAACAGAAGAAAAAAATAAAAATAAATTTGTGTAATGTTTTAAATTTCAATAATTCAAATTGAAGGGACAAGAAGAATCAACCAATGAATTTATGGAAAGTAATTATAAAGCATGAAATTCGTCTTAAGACTTATAGATATAGGAAAAATAGGAAATTATTTTTAATTATAATTTATGTAATTTTTATATATTGGGGGTTGTACTTAGGTCCGAACTTATTTGATATTATAATATCTAATATTGCTCAAGATATTCCAAGCGAATATATTTCTATCTCTGTTAAATTTATTGAATATTTTTTAACTTCATTTTTCTTAATCATTCTGATATATCCACTTTATAACCTATATAGAAAAGCAGAAATTGGACATAATGAGTTATTACTAGCATCTCCTATAAAACCTGGAGATATATTTCTTGGTGAATTTCTGGGTAAGCTTATTTTTTATTTTTTACTAATTTTAGGATTAGGACCAATTATTATCAGCTTATTAAATCAGATACAAATTTTGAATATTTTGCAATACTTTATAATTTATTTAAGTTTATTTATGTTATTGGCTTTTAGTTTCTTAATTGGAATGATTATAGCGAATCTACTTGAACATAGAATGACTAAAAGCAAAATGGCAAAAGAATTAGGCAAATCCTTCCTACTCTTATTGTCATTAATAGTGGTTGCGATGTTTTATTTAATGCGTTTCTTATTTGATACTATATTATCTAACCCACAATATAAAATCTGGCTAATGTACTATCCTTCTTTTTGGTATTCCAATATAATTTTATTTGCAATTGATCCATCATTAACTCTTTTTAATGCTTTGCCTAATTACTTATTTGTTGGAGCGAATATTTCTTTAGGATTAATTATCCCTTTCATACTCCTTTATTTTTCATATAAATATGCTGATCATTTTTACACTTTAGAAGGAGATTCTGAAAATGAAGTTTTCATTAGTAAAAAGGAAGGAAGATTCTTTAAATTTGTAAGAAAAATAACTCCTCAAAACTGGAGAGGTTTAATAATTGTCCAATTTAAGCAATTTTTCAGGAAAAAGGAGAATTTATTTAAGATAATTTATATCGGGGCGTTAATTTCGGTAATTGGGGTATTGATAATATTTTCATTTAAAGGAGGAATTTTGACACGGTATGATATTTTAAACTTTAAACTCTTAATGATGATAATTGTGTCGTGGGTTGGAGGATTATTATTCGGTATACTAATGGGTTTACATATTTTTATTGATTCGAAGCAATTAGTCTTTCAATATAAAAGTACTCCAAGGGGCGTAAAAGCACTTGTATTCTCATATATATATGAAATTTTTTACGTAGTATTGATTATAGATATTATTCTTACATTTTTTTTCACTTTGCTTTTTCAATTAGAATTAGTATATTCAATAATCTTCTTTATTGCATTCATGTTATATTGTTTAGTAATTCAATTACAAGCAATTGGAATTCAGTGTTATAATCCTTTGTTCCAAGAACGAGGTAAAAATGCGTATTTAATCAGTTATTTTGTGATTTTTTTACAAATAGTATCTTTTTTTATTGCACTTTTAATACTTATTCCATCTGCATCGAATACATTGAATAATTCTTCAGGTTTATTATATATACTTTTCATTAATTTAGCGTTAACATCAGGATTTTCATTCTTCTTAATCTGTATTGGTTTAAGGAAATTACAAAGAATTGAATAGTTAAAACATAATTGGGTACATTAAAAGGAGAATATACTGTTTTAGATATTTTATTTTTTCTTTTTACTATATTTGTATACGCCAATTATTCCTGTGGGAATTATCAATAGTAATAATCCTAGGGGATTAAAAATAAAAAATTCTACCATTGAAACAATACTTCCTAAAGGATCAGATAAACCTACATAAAATAAAAGAAATAAATAGGCAGCAAATCCAAAAATCAATAAAACAAAATCAGCTTTGATTTCCCAAAGAATAAGTATGATGAAGAATATAAACAAGGCTGCTATTTCTAATTCCATGATGCAATATAAGAATTACAGTAATTTAAATTTTTGAATAATCACGGATCTAATAGACATAAACAACAAATAAAAAAAAAATTATTTAATATTAGTATTTTTCTTTTTTTTATAAAGGATTATTGCTATTATTGTTAAGCTGGTAATTCCAAGAATAAGTGGAATTTCATATCCAGGAATTATTCCTGCACTCTCTAGTGTAAGTGATGCTACTACTATTCCATCTGCGTGTACAGTTGCACTTTGTAAAATACC
>JBHLPN010000044.1:0-13963 GCA_048939445.1 Promethearchaeota archaeon
AAAAAAATTTTCCTTTTAAATAGAAGTATCGATACTGCAAATGCAATACCGATAAGAATAACTATATGATAACCTGGGATTATAGGAGGAGTTCCGTTATCTGGAGGAGTTCCGTTATCTGGTAGTGTGACGGGGCATTGTCCGATTTTAAACTCTACCATACAAAGATCAGAACTGCCTGCACCATAACTCATTGTATATCCAACAACGAGAGCGGTTCCATTCGGCCCCAATACTAATCCTTGAGAAAGTTCGGTTTCATTTCCACCCCAAATGCATGACCAATCGGCTTGACCGGTAGTATTAAACCTTATCAAGCACATATCATAGTCATTCAGGTATCTAAGACGACAATATCCTGCTACATACGCATTTCCTGATGAATCCATCACCATAGCATAGGTATATGCAAGAGTGTTTTCTGTCCAAGTATTGTTCCATTGATAAATTCCTTCAGAATTAAATTTAATTAAACTAATATACTGGGGAATCGGACCATATTCAGCAGGTTTAGAACAGTCTGGAGAATACTCGTAAAATCCAGCAACATATAGGTCACCTGAAGGACTATAAATAATTTCGGTACCTTGATCCCAATCGGCACATCCCCATGTCTTGTTCCATACTGTTCCACTAGAATTAAACTTTACCAAGTAGAGGTCAGTCTTTCCCATTCCATAACTATCAGTAGACCCTACAACATAGGCATTTCCTAGTGGATCTAAAGTTAAGCTATAGGCATTTTCAAAATCAATTCCTCCACATGTGTAGTTCCATACTAATCCGCTTGAGTTGAACTTTACCAAACACATGTCAAATTCACCTGCACCAAAACTCTTTGTATGTCCCGCTATATAAGCATTGTTTTGTGAATCAAGAGTAATGCACCGTCCAAATTCATCTTCTATTCCACCCCAAGTGTAATTCCATTCTACTCCTCCAGATGAATTGATTTTTAACAACCATATATCAGAACTTCCTGCTCCATAACTCGTAGTGTATCCAGTAACGTAGATATTGTCGAATGAATCCAATACAATACTGGTACCTCTTTCCCCATAGATTCCACCATAAGTTTGGTTCCACTCCAACCCGGAAGAATTGAATTTTAATAAACAAAGGTCTGAACCACCTGCCCCAAAGCTATCTGTGGAGCCAACAATGTACGTATTATTAGAAGAATCTATGGTAACATCATATGCGGATTCACTGCCACTTCCTCCCCACGTAAAATATGATAGATTAGTGTAAGTAACTGCGGTATGAAGCTGATTAGAATTCTCGCTGATTTTCATGTTGATTTCATTGAGGAATGTTGGACATATTAAGAAAAGCACACAAATCCAAAATGTGAAAACAAGTCTGAAATATTTGTTTTTAGATTTCATTTTTTCCCTCTTCAAAAATGGACTGTATAGTTATAATTAAATATACAGATTCGCTAAAATAATGAACCACTTTTCAATATTTTTCCATATTCCATAAAAATTTAAATATATAAAGCTTTTGTTTGAACAAGCAACTTTAAAGGATTAATATAAATGAAATTATAATAATTTCAAAAAAAAAATTAAAATGATTAAAAGTAGTTTATTTGTTCATTTTGTCTAATCTTCAATTTCTTCTTCAATTTCATCCAAAAATGAGATTCTTATAGTTTCCTGTTCCGATGTTCTAACGCCTGCATCTCGGGTGACTCCTCTCCTTCCTTCATATTTTTTAAAGAGAATCGAAGATAAACTTGCTAGTCCTATTGAAAAACCTATTACTAATCCAATAACAATGTAAGGAATTCATGATGTTTTCTTTGAAATTAAATTAATTGCTCTTTTAAAATTCGATAAAAAAATTTATTTAATAGGAATAATTTGATATTACAGTAAAAGTAATTTAAAATACATTTTAATGGTGAGTAAAAGATACAAAAAGCACGCATACGATTGTCATCAACTCAATTAGACGCACTACAATCAGTATGCGATCAAGTGATGCAAGTGTGTAAATCTCAAGGGATTCGAAAAAATGGTCCTATCCCTCTCCCCACTAAAAGATTACGAGTTCCTGTTTTAAAAGCTCCTTCTGGCCAGGGAACTGCTACTTGGGCTAAGTTTGAGATGCGCATTCACAAGCGTTTATTTGAAATTATTGCTAATGAAAGAAGTATGCACCTCATTATGAAGATTCAAATCCCTGAATCTGTACTCGTAGAAATTGAGTTAATGTAATTGAAGCTGTTTCTATAAGTTTATAATTCATCTACTGAAATTTGAATTGGCTCATTATTTAATTTTACTTTTTTATCAACTTCAATTTTATCAACAAAATAAACATTTCCGATAACTTCTGAACCTTTACCAATTGTTATATCTCTAGCTTTAATATCTCCTTCCACATCAGTTCTAATAATATCTACCTTATTCTTAGCAAGTATACTTCCATGAATCTTGTAATGCTGTCTTTTTCTTATATTTTCAGAAACACCAAAAAGAACATCTTCCCCTACAACATTACCTTCAATATAGGTTGATCCATCAATATTAATGCTTTTCTGAGAAGATAGGTTGCCATTTATATCTGAAGAACCAGAAAGTCGAATTCCTTGTTCGCCTCTCACAAAATGTCCTGCTTTGAATGAACCTGAAGCAATTAAAGAACCTTGAATATTAACAAGATTCCCTATTTTAGTTGAACCTGAAAAATCAGCACTTTCATCACCATAAAGAAATCCAGCAATGTTGAATGACCCTGAACTACTAATATCCCCATGAGAAGTAAAGTTACCAGATCCCGTTAAAGCCCCTGAAGATGTCAGACCATTACATTCTAAATCTCCATTTATTTTTCCTGAACCTGATATTCGTATAGATTTGTTTGTTTTTCCACCAGAAATTTTAGCAGATCCCATAGCACTAATATGTTCATCATACTCTTGTAAATCACCTGAACTACTTATAATAACCCTCTTCTCAACTTCCTTAAGAGATTCACTATCTTTGTTTTTCATCTTAACTCACAACAAAAAGAATTGATTTACGGTTATATAAAATCAAATTTAATAAAACTTTTACTTATTTACTAGATTTATTAAAAAAACTGGATATTCAATTAATCAGATTTAAATCAATGAATTACTATACTTTTATTAAAAAATCAAACGTTTTCTCAATAAAATAATACAAAGTGTATTCTATTGGCAGATTTTCATACCAAAACCTTTTATGGGCAAAAGACAAGTGTTAGAATAACAAGTCCTTCAAGACAAGTTCCTTATATTTTCTTAAGTTGTTTATATAGAAAGGATAATGGCTCTTGGGAGAGACCATCAGAAGGAGAGGGAAAAACAGTAAGATTATCAATTGAAGAAATTATATGTATTTTAGAGGTTCTTAACAGAAGAAGCGCTAATTGGAGAGGTTATCATGTTTTCAAAGAACGTAAAACAGAAATTTACGTAGGATGGGAAGACGAATCTCGTCAAGTTTTACAAGTTAGAATAGGAGAATATCGAAAGAAACTGAGATTCCCAAATTTAAATTTCATGACACTAATGTTAGATCATATATTGAACGAAAAAATTGAGTATGCTACAAGTGGCACTTTTGAAGCCAAGACAAAAGAAAAAGTTGAAGTGGATGAAGATGCTGAATACAGTCTTTTATCAGAACATATAACCGCTAGAGATGGATTACACATTGTTGAAACAACAGAATTTAGTGTCTCAAGAGATACTATTGAAATTAATGCAACAATTAAAGTAGAAAGTCCTAAGGCTTTACTAATTACTTTAGATTCTGGAGAGGAATTTTGGGTACCAAAAGGCACTATACATAGTGAATATGATGTTAAAGAAAAAGAGAAAGTTCAAAAATTCCTTGTAGATAAATGGATTATTGAAAAACATAAGATTCTAAAATAACTTTTTTTAAGCTCTTTATTTACTCTAAGAAAGAAAAAGATAATAACTATTTTTAACTTCCTTATCTAATTACCATTTAATTTGATTTTTATGGAACTTAACATTGATTTCTTAAGACGTCTTGCTGAAAATGTATATAATGCAGTGAATCCTCTTTTAGGCACAAAAGAAGCTGGTATAAAATCTAAAAAAGGAGCTGGTGGAGATATAACAATGGAAATTGACCTAGTAGCTGAAAATGTAATAATTGATACTTTGAAAAAATCAAATGTAAATTTATTATTAATAAGTGAAGAATTAGGAGAAATCTATATCGGCGAGGAAGAGAAAGCCCGGGAAAATCAAAACACCTTAATTGTTGACCCCTTGGATGGATCGAATAATGCTGTCCGGGGTGTTCCCTATTGTTCTGTTTCAATAGCATATGCAGTTGGAAAAAGTATGAACGATATTAATAAGGCGGTAGTTCTTAATTTGAACACGAAAGATGTCTATTGGGCAGAAAAGGGAAAAGGTGCTTATTTCAATAATAAAAAAATTTATGTTTCTGATTTGGATATTTCTCAAAAATGTTTTTTTGAACTCAATCTTCCTATGAAAGATTTGATGAAAAATTTGCAGAAATTAAGTCCCCTTATAAGAAGATTTTATAGAGTAAGAATACTGGGGAGCAGTGCTTTAACCTTATGTCAAATTGCTAGAGGTGCAATGGAAGCTTTTATCAATTTGAGACCCAGCAATAGACTAGTGGATGTAGCTGCAGGTTTATTAATTTTGAGAGAAGCAGGAGGTAGAATTTTTTCTATAAATGGAACTGAAATTAATCATGAATTATCAATAAAAATAAAATTTCCATTTATAGCATCTAATAACAAATTAGAGACTTTCCTTAAAGAAGAATTTGTCAATAAAGTGAATCAATGATGTTATGTTGCTAACTAACTTGTATATGTTATAAAATGAAATTAATTTTTTAAGAAAATAGAACTCAATGCCAAATATATGTTTCATTACGTTTGAATGGGAATGCATAAAAATTATAACATAAAAATCCATAAGGCACTCCGTATAAGTCTGCTTTATGACAAACTGTAAGTAAATTATGAATTCCATAGACTTCAGGAATAAGATCCCTCGCGAGGTAAATGGAAATGTTATGAATTAACTCAACTTTTACACTATGATTAGTTTCTTGTAAATAAACATAAAATTGGTCTTCCAACCAAGGATCATTTACTTGTAAGGAATTTGCGATAGATTGATTTGAAAATAATGGCTGAATCATATTAATAGGATCAAGATAATCAGGACCCCAACCTGCCCAATAAATCTGCAAATGATCAAAACCTCCTGGCAGGTAACCTAATACCTCTTTTAAGAAATATGACCTAGTTGTCCCACCATCAATTATATTTATTCCTATTCTATCAAACCAGTAATTTAATAATAAATATAAATCAGTCGGCCAAAGATCCTCTTTGCTATAAGAGTAATTGAAAGTAGCAAGAGTTACTGATGTCCATATATCATCGTGGGGATTATCATTTACAGGTAAACCTGCTGCTTCTGGAATTCCATCTACTATAGTCTGCCTTGCAATTGTTAAATTCAAGTAGGGAGCAATATTTTTTACCTTTTCAGTAAACCATTCACCGAAACCAGGTGATATTGGTCCATATGATCGGGACACATGATCTTGAAAATATTCTTTTATGGTATAAGTGTAATTAAAAGCATATGCCATTGCTTTTCTCCAAGTATAATTTATTTGTTTATTATTAAATTCAAGACCGTCATACCTAAGATGATTAATGTCTGATTCATATAATGTAATATCAGGATCAACTCTTAATGTGTCGAATAGATCTGGTAAAACATCATCAACCCAATCAACACTCTGAGTTAACATAGCATGATTGCGAGCTATAGGATCTTCAATGACAACAAATATCATTTTTGTAAAATAAGCAACTTTCATATCCTTCATTATATCTCTAAAAAATGGCCCACCCCAATACTGGTCAAATCTAGTGAATCTTACCTCTGTTTCAGCAATGTATTCGTCATATTTAAAAGGCCCTGTCCCAACTAAATCACCATCAACTAAATCTATAAATGAAGTTGCATCTCCTGCATGAGATGTTGGAGAAATTATTCCAGCAGATACATAACACATTAATTCCATAAGAGATGAAAAAGGTTGGGTTAAATGTATAATCCCTGTATATGTTCCAGTGACTTCATAATGAGAAATAAGAGGTCTACCATCAGGAGTTTCAAATAATGAATGAGGGTGACCTCGTCTACCAACAAGCTCTCCAGTATGATTATATAGATAAAGTAATCTATCAATATTCCACTTTACTGCTTGAGAATTAAATGGAGTTAAATCATGAAACACAACACCTTGTCTAAGGTGAACTTCAATGGCAGTACTATTTAGCCAAGTTTCACTTTCAGCAAGCATATTTATAAGAGACATATTTGCATCAGTCCAATCATAATACCATAAACGTTCAACAACCTGATTAATGATTGAATTAGAAATGCCATCCCAAGAATCAACTGGATCTAGAGAATAGGGGTTGCCACTTATAGCCCGTACAAAAGTAAATTCTTTAGGTACAGTTAATTCAATAGGACCAATTACCCCAAAAATAATATTCCATGTACCTGATGCTACTAAAATGATGGATAATATAATAATTGCTAATTTTTTTTTTTCCATTTTCATATAAAACAACGCTTGAATTTCTTTTACTTTTTTGATAATTCCTTTTCTACTAATTTTATTTTTTTGTGATATAAAAAGATTTTCACACTTACTATGAAATTTTAAAAAAATGAAAATTATAAAAATAAAAAAAAGATATATAGAATGGAGGAATATTGGTTTAGGTGTGGTTTATCGAGAAGCCATATATCTAAACTTTTCCTCCTTTTTCTATATTTTCAATTAAAAATTCCTTTTTTCACTCGAAATTTCTCCAATATTTTTATTTTTAGCCATAAATATTTATAATTTCGTGAGGCCAGACAAATTCGCCTTCTTCCGTAACATAACCATACTGGAAAATAAAAATCGTCCCTAGTTCCCCTTGAGGAAAGCCTTCAGCATACTCTGAAAATATTCCAGATCCCCAACCACATCCAAAAGTACTTATCCAGTCCTCGGGGTATGCAATTTCAAATAAACTTGGTATAGGAGCACCGGGATATGGGATGATAAATTTATTCACTTCCAAATAAAGAAATATCGTACTTCCTTCTTCAAACATAGAATATTCATTTCCCATAAAAGGAGAATACTTATTGAGATCCCATAGTCCATAGAGGGGTGCATTATGAAGAGTTAAATATACAGTAACTTCAGCACGACCATCCGGCAATTGTCGTTCCTTTATATAGCCACCATAAGTACCTGGGGGTGGTGGAATACCATTAAGCCAGTCAGCTAACCATATACCGTATGAAGGATTACTCCAAGTATAAAAGATACTAGGATTATTTGCCTCCCAATCACTTAATGGTCTAAAAGACCATTTTAAGTTGTTGCTTACAGCATATACAGTCGATGTCCAACTAAGAAAAAATATTGCTATCACTAAAGGTATTGATATTTTTAATAATTTGGATCTTTTCATTTTTTTTCAAACTCTTTTTTTATAAATTTTTGATATGAGCCATCCCATTAGTATGGTCAAATTGGGAGGGCTCTATATCATTATATAATGGGAAAGATTTATATTTAAATATTGTGATCTCTTATATAGAGAAAATAATTTTAAATTACAGTAAAAGCATGAAAAGCCCGTGTATCATATTAATTTTGAAAAACATTTTATTTATATTAAAATTTAACAATTAAATAAGTCAATGGATTAAGATGAGCGAAAAGAATGATAATAATGATGAAAAAAATATAAAAAATATAACTATTAAGCAAGAAATGTATGAAGATATAATTCTGGAAGAAGAATGGTTATCTTTAATTGATAAGCACGAATTAAGGTATGAAATTTGGGCGTTACTTAATTTATATCATGAATTAAATGTTACTCAAATTTCCCATTTAGTAAAGAAAAGCATGTCGACTGTATCAAGAGTTTTAATTTCTATGAAAAAAGATGGACTAGTTCAATCAAGAAGAGGGGAAAAAAAAGAAGGAGAAGGTGAAAAAATACCCCCTAAATATTATTGGATAAATGAGAAATATCATAAAAAGACTGAAATAAAAGCACCAGATATAGAACCTCCAACAGATCCTCAAGGATTACGTGAATTCTATATTTCAGAAATTAAGAATTACAGAAATGCAATTTATAATATCCATAAATTGCTTGATCTTCTAATTCCTTTATTCAATGTTCTTGAAGATCAATTAGATGATATAGGTAAAGCAAAAAGAATATATGATTCGTATCTATCAGGGACAAATGAGCCATGGTTTAATATTATGTATTTTGATGATGAAAGATATAAAAAATTTTTAGATATACGTATAGAATACTTGTTAAGATTAGAAAAACTAGCAAGAGAGCAAGAACTTGATACGAAAAATGCATTTGTTTATTTAGATGCCTCATTACCTTTAAAATCGATTTTTGAATTGAAAAAAAAAGAGTATAAAAAAAATTAATATCAAGTTAACTCTTATTTCCATTTTTGTTAAGGAATATAATTTTTTATACAAAAACACACTTATATTTACTTAAATCTAAAAAATGCTATGATAATTAATTTCATCCTTGTTTCAATAATATGCCATATTCAAAATATAAGTTATTATCTAACATAGAACTCCTAAAAAATAAGTGTAGATATAAGGAAGCCCTTGAAGAATTGAGTAAACTCGAAAAAAATGAGGATCTAACTCCAAATCAAAACGCTTATTGTTGGTTTCTTAAAGGATCCATCTTATTTGAATCAGGAGATTATAGAAAAGCTCTTAATTTCATAGAACAAGTTTGTCAAGAACTTCAAAAATTAAAATCTAATCTTCATCTAGTCGATGCTTATATTATTAAAGCACAGATTTTATGGAGACAAGGAAGCCCAGAAGAAGCTCTCGATTTAATTGCGAACAGTGAAGATATATTAAAAACAATCTCTCAAGAAAAACCATTAGAATTGAAGAAAAGAGAAGCTCAATTAGCAGATATTAAAGGTTGGATTATGATGTATGAAGGGGAATTAAATAAAGCAAGAGAAAACATGGAGCATAGTTTTAAACTGCGAGAGGAAGTTGGTGATGAAAGAGAGCTTGCCTTATCTTTCCACTTAAAGGGAAATATTTATTTCTATTATTATCTTGATTGGGATTATTCACAAAAATGCATAAAGAAAGCTTTTGAACTAGCAAAAAAAACTGATTTCAAATCTTTAATGTCATTATGCTTTACAAGATTTGGAGATTTTTGTCTTATTAACACTAATTTAAATGCTTCTTTTGATTATTATAACAAAGCTCTAGAACTTGCTAAAGAAATAAACTATAAAAAAGGAATAGCATTTGCACTTGGAGGTTTAGGAATAATTTATGATCAGCAAGGTAATTTAAACCAAGCTTTAAAATGCTCGGATGCTGGCATTGATATTTATGAAGAGATGGGAGATATAAGTGGCATGTTGGAAAATCTGGATACTTCTTTTTGGTTTGCTCTTAATTATAATGATCTTAAAAAAGCAGAATATTATTTTAAGCGTATGGAACCGCTAGTTGACCAAGTGAATATCAAGATGTTAAGAATTTTGTCTCAAATGAATAAAGCTTTGTTGCTGAAATCAAGTCCTTTAGTTAGTAACCAGATGAAAGCTAAAGAAATATTAAATGAGATAATTAAAAATACAACATTATTCAAATCTTCTCTACATTTAGAAATAGTATATAGAGCTCTACTCAATCTATGTGATATATTACTGAATGAATTGCGTAATACTAACAATTTAGAATTACTAAATGAGATTCAATATTGTATAAATCAATTAATGCAAATTTCCCAGAATTTAAATTCATCCTGGTGGCTAAGTGAGATGTATTTATTACAAGCTAAATTGGAGTTAATAACTTTAGATTTGAAAAAGGCTGAAGATTCATTAATTCAAGCACAAAAAATAGCCGAACAACATGATTTAAAACAATTAGCTGAAAGAATATCTATAGAACAGAAGGAATTACGAAACCAAATTAATAAATGGGAGACGTTAAAGAAATCAAAAGCCAACATAACTGAACTTATAGATTTAGCCCAGATTGATGAGCAATTAATCCGTATGCTTAGAAGTCGGTACTATTCAAAAAAACCTTAAAACGTTATACCGTTTGACTTTTCGAATTATTATGTTAAAAATACATTATCTATCCCCTAAATGCTTAAAATTAATTCAATGAAAATAATATTCTTGTTAAATAAAGAATTCTTAAAAAATAAAGATCATGAATCATGAACGAATTTACACGGCTTAGAAGGGATTTTTTTCTTCAAGATACAAAATCTGTGGCAAAAGAGCTCCTTGGTAAATATTTAGTAAGAGAAACACCAAACGTTAGTATGGTTGGAAAAATCATCGAAGTTGAGGCTTATCTAGGACCGAGCGATAAAGCAAGTCATGCTTATAATTATAAAAAAACTGAAAGAACAAAAATTATGTATATGGCTCCTGGAACAATCTATATCTATTTCATTTATGGGTTATATTATTGTTTAAATGTTATAACGGAACCAGAAGGAATACCATGTGCAGTGTTGATTCGACAATTATATCCTATTGAAGGAATTGAGTTGATGGTTGAAAATCGAAATATTAAAATTGGAAAAAATTTTCAAAATTTAACAGATGGTCCTGGAAAACTGTGTATGGCTTTGAATATAACAAAAGATAAATTTAATGGGAAGAATTGTTGTTCTATTAACTCAAAATTGTTTTTTTCTGAAGGTGAGAAAATTAATAACAAAACTATTGTAGCCAATAAAAGAATTGGAATAAAATATGCTGAAGAAGATAAAGATCGGCTTTTAAGATTTACTTTAAAAACGAAAAACTTAAGTTTTCTTAACTGATTTCTACTTTTTCCTATTACAAATTCGACATTAAATAAATTTAAATATTGGTATTTCTCGTTTTCTCTTGTAATATAGGGTTAAAGATAATTAAAGGTGATTTTATCGCAAGGGATGCATTGAAATTTTTCCAAGCATATATTAAAGAAATGATTGATATTGGTGGGAATAATTTACCCAAAGCTATTTCCACAAAATCTGGTTCAAAGTTAGCTAAATTATATCGAGAAAGGGGATTAGCTTTAGATCTTGGTCTTGCTTTAAAACAGGTATATTCTGCACTTAAAGCAAAACCATTGATAAAAAAATTAAATGATGATACATATGAAGTGATTCTTAGATACTCAAAAAAATTCTGCCCTATAGGAGGGACTTATAATCCCTCCCGGGCTCCGATTTTTCAAGAAAATATTTGTAAACCTTATACACGTGGTTTTTTAAATGAACTTTTTCCGCAATTTACATTTGAATCAGAAATTTTAAACTGTATACCACTTAATAATCAACATACTTGTCATTACATTCTAAAAATCAAAAATAAGAAGAATACTAATCAATAACATGAATTCTAAGTTTTTTCTAATTCCATTCTTTGATATTCGTTTTTAAAATCTTCATAATTTTCTTTTCCTTTTTTATTATTAAATAAATAATTCGTATAATAATTCTTAAATAACATAAAGGTAAGATTAATCTTGAATTCTCTTCATTATTTTTAAAAAAAATTTCCAAAAATTATGTCAAAAAATAAAGATGCTTTAAAGTTCTTTCAAGTGTATATTAAAGAAATGGTTGATATTGGAGGAGAAAATTTACCAAAAGCTATTTCTAGTAAATTAGGGGCAAAATTGGGAAAAATGTATAAAACTAGAGGATTAACTCTGGATATTGAAACGGCATTAAAACAAATCTATTTCGCATTGAATGGTAAACCAGTGATAAAACAATTAAGTGAGAATCAATATGAAGTAATTGTGAAATACTCAAAAAAATTTTGTCCCATAGGAGGGGTTTATAATCCCTCTCGGGCTCCGATTTTTCAAGAGAACATATGTATACCTTATACACGGGGTTTTTTAAATGAACTTTTTCCCCAATTCACTTTTGGAGAAGAATTCTTAAATTGCATTCCCTTGAATAACCATAGACTTTGCCATTATATTTTAAAGATTAATTATAAAAAAAAGTAACTTAATTTACATAAAAATATGTACATTTTTATCATATTCTTGTAATTTTAAATTCAATATTACACGATTATTTTTATGAATTTTAAATATTAGATTGTATTTTTACCTCCAATAATAGAAATGGAGTTATCGATTTATTTAAGAACTAAAAAGTGGAAATAATAATAAAAAGTAATTGGTATAAGGATTAAGAAAACCTGAACCTCGATATCAATCCTACTATTATGACCATAAGATCTCATGCCCCTCCACACCCTTACCATAAAGCGTAAATATCTATAGTTACGGATGCTTCCTCCCGGACCTGTCCGGTTTTCTAATTACGAGATTATACCTTTCCTACAAAAGGTACCGCTCTGATACCTACCATTATGGGGAGTGCTTCGACGGAACATAAGATTGGATAATAGCACTCATGAATTCTTAATTCAGGCAATTTCCACTATGAGCATTTTGTGGTCCACCCAGCAAGGGGCTTCAGCCATTGCCCAAGTTGGCTATCTTAATTAATCAATTATAAAATTTAAAATTTACATTTTCAATAAAACATTGGAGTCTTGTAAGACCTCCAAAAAAAACCAGAGTGTTGAGAAATTTATTCGAAATTAGTTCCTTTTCATCTCTTTTCTTCTAATGATAGAAAGAAAAAAAAATATTAGATTTTAAGGATTTCATTGGTTAGATTGTGATTTATTTTGTTTAATTCATTTTTCAATGGAATTTTCCTTGAAATCAGATGCTGAATTTACCTTTCCAACCCAATTTCAAAGGAAATTGGGACAAAATTTAAAAAGGCTCGAAGCTGATGCTTCTAAAACGGAGGAAAATACAAATGAGTAAAAAATGCCAATTACTCTTTGATTTTTAATGAAGACAAAGCTTTTTTAGTAATCTTAATTCAATAACAAGTTAAAAAAAAAAAGGTGGTATATAACCATGGGAGTAATCAAAATGCTAATAGGTAAGGCTAAATTTAACGCGTGGAAAAAAAAGAATATTGTTGAAGATTATGTTGATATCGGAGATATCAAAATATACTATGCTATGTTTGGTACTGGAGAGCCTGTTTTTTTATTACACGGTGGTATGGTGGATTACACTAGTTGGTTTTTCCAGATCAAAGAATTATCAAAACATTTTAGGATCATCACTCCGGATACTCGAGCACATGGAAGGACAACAGATTCAGATAAACCTCTAAGTTATCAGCTCTTTGCTTCAGATATTTCTAAGTTGATGGAAAAATTAGATATAAAAAAAGCGAGCTTTATTGGTTGGAGTGATGGGGGTTGCACTTCATTGGTTCTCGGTCTAGATTATCCCGAATTAGTAAATAAACTAGTACTAATTGGTACTCCCTATAATATATCTAATTATTATCCAGATATCTTTGAACAATTTGGTAATGTTGATCCTAATAATTTACCTAAAGGTTATAAATTTATTAAGAAAGCATATGAAAAAGTAGCGTCTAATCCAGATAATTGGCCAAATCTACTCAAAAAAGGAATGGATATGGCATTAAAAGAACCAAACTTCATGTTAGAACAATTGAAGAACATTGAAAACCCGTCCCTTATAATTGATGGAGAAAAAGAACAACTTTACCCATTAAAAGCTATACAAGAAATGGCTGATGCTATACCTGATGCGCGACTCGAAGTTATTCCAGGTGGAACACATTTAGTTCTCATGGAGAAACCTAAACTATTAAATCAACTAATTGTAAGCTTTTTAAAGAATGATTAAATTATTCAATGGAATTTTCATTGAAATCAGACTCTGAATTTACCTTT
>JBHLPN010000045.1:0-11751 GCA_048939445.1 Promethearchaeota archaeon
TTTTATTAGCTTATTTGTTAGTTTTAAAAAAAGATAATGAAAAAAATGTTACTTTATAGCTGTTTTACAATAAGGACAGAAATTTGTGTTATTATCAATTTCTTCCCCACATGCAAAGCATACTATTTTATTCACTCCATATAAGATCTTTTCCTCGTCTTTCTCAAGATCTTTAGCTTCTGAATCTAGTTGTTTTTTATCAGACATGATTTGAGTTTAAATTAGAATTACTTTTGAATGAATAAAAATTAAGAAAATTTAATAAAAAATTGGAGTCCGATATTTAAGGTTGTTTAAAGATAACAAAATTTAAGAATTTGAAATTCTTTATATATTCATACGATAATTATAAAATTGAGTGTATTAAAGAAAAATGCCTGGTTCACATGGTTCATTAACCAAAGCAGGAAAAGTTAAGATGCAAACTCCGAAAATTGATCGAACAGGAGTAAATGCCAAAAAGAAAAAACCTCCACGAGTGCGATTCCGAGAATTATATTTAGAAAGAGTTATAAAAGGTCGGTTTGGGGGTCAACAGGATAGTCTTGGGGCTAAAAGATCTCAATTTTCAAGAAGATAAAAAAAATTTTCTTATTTTAATATATCACTCCTATTGTTTGGAGTTGATTTTTTATCTTATGACTTTGTTTCAAATAGAAATGAGATTTTTCACGATTTTCTCCAAAAATAGTATAATAATCACTCATTAGCAAATTCCAACGTACAGCCCTTTTCATATTACTAATCTCTTTCAGTCTGATGTGTCTCTCAAGATTCTTCAAAAGATTATAAGCTTTTCTTTCATCTTTCTTGCAGTGAATATAGAATTCAGATAGTTCAAGAACTAAGTCTATTAAAACTTTAAGAATTTTTTCATTTTCAAAATTTAAGCCAACAGAATCTAATCCTGCTTTTAGAAATTTGTGAGTTAGTGATAAATTATTATGCATTTTATAAAAAATACCACGGAGTAGGAAATATTTTATTTTCATTTTTAAATTATTATTTCCAATAAGAAATGCATTCTTAAAATAGATTTTTGACTGATCAGTTCTATTTTGTTCTAAATAAATCAATCCAATATAGATATATGCTAATCCTAAAAATTCTTCTTTTCTTAATGAAATTTCTTCTTTTTCTAAAAATTTTATAATAATATTAAAATGATTAAATGCTTCATCAAAATTTTTCCTCTCATAATAAGCTACACCTAATTTATAGTGTATTTTTATAATCAAATCTATTGGTATTTCACCGGATTTTGCCACACCTAATGCATTTTTTAAATAATTAAGAGCCAAATCTTTGTGATTTAAGAGTGTTGCGATTTTTCTTAATTTAAGTAAGGTTGAAGCCACTATTTTTTTTTGCTGATTTTTATTAAAGACTTTTAATGCTTCGTTTAGAATCATAGCCGCTTCTTCAAATCTATAATTTTTCGTTAATTCTTCAGCTTCAAGATATTGATTAATTGATTCCATTACTTCAAAATTAGTTGGAGGTTTACTGAGAAGATCAATATTCATATGATACAATTCTTTTGTAATAGAACTTTCATAACTTAATGCTGAGAAGGGAAAATTATTTTGGTCTTCAATGAAATTAGGATTATTATAGAAGAGTTCTTTTTCCGGACGAAATTGAATAAATTCAGTGTGGTTAATATCTCTTGTTTTTATAATTTCTACAAGAGAATTTAATATTTCACGAGAAAATATAATCCATTTTTCTAGATATAATTCTAATTTAAACTCTGGAATATCATTAAATAACTCAGTTAATATATATGGAGTATAGCTATCGAAAAAGGTTCTGAGATAAATTTTATTGAATTCTATATCCTTGAAATAAGTAAAATAACCTTTTTCTAAAAGAAAAGATTCTTCATAATTTCTCTCATTTGAAAAGAGTAGGGTTTCAGAAGTTCTAATTTTAGGAATTCCATCTTTTAATTCCCAGGGTATTTTAAAGTTGGGTTTTAATCCAAGTTTTTGTAAAGAATCTAATATACTGTTTAATTCATTGTCAGAATAATCTTTTAATTTATCACCTTTATTCATAAGTGAAATTCTTATACGATTTAACCATGCTCTTTCATTTTCATTTCTTATTAGTTCTGGAATGACTAAATTTAATATATCACCAATTTCCTGTTTTTTTCCATCTATAGGGAATTCATGTGTCATTGTTAATGATAATGCTAAATTCCTAAGTGCCTTCATGAAAAAGAGAATAAGAATATAAATGTCATCTTTTAAATTCCAAAATTGAAAGGCTAATGAAACACGAAAATTTACCACTTCAAATGGTATATTAATTCTTATAGGGAGAGTTATTGGATATTTGATAGTGAAAAGAATTAATTTCTTCTTTTTAAGACTGTATCGAAAATAATTATCAATAGTACCCTCTAATTTCCATCCATTTTTCTCAATAAATTCTCTTAAATTCTTAATTTCATTCCTAGAAAATGGATTAATAGACATAAATGGATAGCTTTTTAGTAGTTTTTATTTACAGAGAACGTATAAATTCTTATATAACTATTAGTGAATTCAAATATTTATTTTTGCATTAATCATCAAAAGAAGATTTAATAGTATGAATTTATTTGTTAAAATTGTATCAAAAAGAAGAAATAAGAAAATTCCATTATGGATATCACAAAATTTAATAAAGAGTTAGCAAACAAGATAACGATAGCAAAAAGATTTGAAAAAAACGGAGATACTAAAGCAGCCATTCAAGTGTGGTTGGAAATTTCAGAAATGACAATAAGTTATTCGAAAAATCAAAAACTAGAAGCATCATTCAGAAATATGCTTATGAATCGAGTTAGAGGAATTTTCGCACATATAAAAAGTTTAAAATCAGGTCATTATAAAGGAGAAATGATTATGGAGAGTGCTCCAACTTATCAAGAAGCCGCCCTAAAAGAACCTTCATCTGAGATTTTTCAAATTGAGGACGAAGAATTGCAGAGAGATGAGAAAATTGAAACAGCAACTTCAAGCTCTAATATTGATAGTGACCGGAAAATTATTGAAGATTCTAATCTTAAAAATTTACCTGAAGGATTCAAAGAAATCGAAACTTCAGAAGATTTTGAAATAATCACTCCTCATGATAAAAATTTTGTAAAAAAACAACTTGATAAAGCCTTAGATCGTGAATTCTTTAAATCAGAAAACCAAGGAACCCCAAAAGAACCCACCAAACAACAAAAAAGATTAGATCTTGAGCAACATGAAAAAGGGAAAAATAAGATATGTTTTGCTTGTGGTTATGATAAGAATTTGATTACAGATAAAATCTGCAAAAATTGTGGGACAAATCTAAATTAAAAGATTGTATTACTAAGAAATCTATCACGATAATTTTATAACGATATCAAAATATGCGTCTTCTTTTCTTTCGGAGGGATGAATTTCCTTAACTTCACACGATACTTTTGTTTTCAATTCTCTCTCGAGAATTCCCTCAGTAATTCCGCATATAATGTAGATGTGATAATCAAAATCTTTAGTAGCAAATAAGAAAGGTGAATTTTTAAATCTAAATGTTGCACTTTTTCCCTTTGGATCGATATCAACAATAGATATTTGAATTTCAGGTGAGAATGGGTCATAAACTGGATAAAAACTTTTAAAACTTTCTAAATGCACTCTAGAAATTGGATTGTCTTTTAAGTTTTTCATTTGTTTTAAAATACTCGGTCCAAATGTAAATTTAATATCTTCTACAGCTTCTTTACCAATTTTTTTTGCTAAACCTTCTGTATCTGGAATATATTTTTTAAAGCGTGAGATTAGAGCTTTATAGTATGAAATTGCTAATTCTAACGGGATATGACTCTTTTTAGTAGTAAAATATAATTTGTAAGCACCTATTTTTTTGCTAAAAATCTGATTTTTGGCTTCTAGTACTGCAACATATTTTGATACAGTATTTCTAGAAAATTTTGTAAATTTAGCAATATCTGAAGCTGTAACTCCACCAGGATTATCTCTAATACATTCTAAAATTACAAATTCATGATTAATTGTATTTTTTTTACTAGTCGTGATTATATCACTCTTGTGAGGATTGTATATATTAAAAAAATTAGTTTCTTTTATTCATTATCATTATGAAGTATTTTTTCTTCATCACTTAATTGTTCTGAGATTCCATTATTTAGAGATTGTTGACTATCTTCAATTAGGGATTTTGTTATTTCCTGAGTCGGTGATGATATCACTTCTTCATCTTCTAGTGGTCCAATTTGGGTTTGTGAAGAAACTTCTTCACTTTTATCAAATTTAGGGGGCTTTTTATCGTGCTTTAATTTACTCTTTTTATAATTTATTCTTTTACGATTCTGAGTTGTCGTAAAAATTGTCCCCGGTATAATGAGAGTTGCTCCTATAGCTAGTGTTGATTGAAATAGAACTACACTTAAATTCTGTGTACCATACACTAATGCTTTAAAACTAGTAGCTAATTCTTCTGTGATTTGCCCACCAAACTCCAGCCATAAAATAGGCATTACTCCTTCCCAGCAATCTTTATACCATATATCAGTATCATCGATCATTAAATTGATTTGGAATCTTTCAGCCGCATTCATTACAGCCCCACTATTGGGTTCTACATCAAGATAAGTATCGTGTAGTTCCTTAATTGGATATACACCTTTTATGGATTCTATCAAATCGTTATCTGCATCAAGAAAATGTGGCTTACTGAGAAAAATAGGAATTCCTTGATCTATAGTCATATTTGCTAATCCTTTAATTGATTGGTAGTAATTAAAATCAATATCAAAGGTCCGACCTGTTAATTCAAACCTATATAGTTCAATATCATGAATACTTGAAGTTCCAGTAAAGCAGAGATCAACCGATCTTAGCAAATCTGACACGAATACATGAAGAGTCTCTGATTGTGAAACTCTAGGAGCAAATTGAGTTCCATCGGTTCCCCGAACAATCTCATCTTCTTCCCAAACAGTAATGATTGCCTCATCATCATATTTTATAGTCTCTTGCACTTTACTGATATCAGTTCTCCCTGTATTTATAGTAAAACGTTTAATATCAGCAGATTCAGCTTCTGCTTCAGAAAAACAGTTATCAAAAAGCCCAACTTTTGCTCTTGTTGGATCTTGTTCATATACTAAATTATCTATTGCTGTAAATAACCATTCATCAACAGTACGTGTAGTAATAAGTCCACTATTCCAATCATTTATAGTAAATTCGCATATATTTTTCAACCAACCATTTATACTGGTATCAATCCAAGATAAAACCATGTCTAATTGTGTTTCAGTTAGATTAAAATATTCCAATAAAAATGTTTTACGTTCCTCAATTCCTGCTAGAGCTTCAAACCATATTGGATTTGTAATTACATCCATACCTACAAGTGAATTAGGGTTATTTGGATTCCAGAGAGCTTGACTCTGTTCTTGAGTTATCCCAGATTCACCATATTTGTTATAGTT
Organism: Promethearchaeota archaeon; assembly: GCA_048939445.1. GTDB lineage: Archaea > Asgardarchaeota > Lokiarchaeia > Sigyniarchaeales > SOKP01 > Loki-b32. The sequence goes on from JBHLPN010000045.1 coordinate 5,489, forward strand.
AGTAATATTTAAATCCGCAAATGAGCCAAGATAATTATATGGTTCTCGACCGTCAATATCAACACCTTCTCCTGTTTCACTACCTTCTTCGTTAACTAATTCTGCCCCTAAATCTCGTATCAAATTGGAAAGAAGTCGTTCGATTGCTTCAGCTAATGGTGAGTCTGTAAATACTTTCTCAAACATATCCTTTAACTCCTCTTTAAGAGCGTTCTTAATAGCATCAAATAAGTGTAAAACGTCCCAAAAGAATATTAGATCAACAATAAAATCTACAAGATCATTAATGACTTCTAACAGGTGCCTGAATAGAATCGATAAATTCACGTGAACTTCAGGGAAATAATCGGTTGCCCATTCTCCGAAGAAAATCTCTTCTGCGGGGGGCATTACATCTACCATAAATTCCACTAGGTCGTCTAGAGGTACAATATAAGTAGTTAAGAAGTCAACAATCCAAGTAGCAGTGAGATTAATAGCTTTTTCACCAAGAATCCCTGAAAATAATTCTCCAAGCATATCATTCAAAACCCCAACAAGCATATCATAGATTCCCTCATTAGTTAAAAGTTCTCTTAGAGTTATATTCAATTCTTGTCCAAACATCTCTTTTACTTCCAAGAGAACTTTTGGAAACATAACTTTAATCAGATTTTCTTCAGTTCCAGCTAATTCTAAAACTCCTAGATAAGCAGGATTTATGTTTGTAATCTGATCATCGGGACTGCAGGAAGAATCAGACATTTCAGGCTCAAATATATATGTGGGGTATTGTTTATACGTAACTTCTTCCCAATTGGAACTAAAATTCACGTCATATTTAGTGGTATATTCTCGGTAAACGTATGGGCCAATTTCCATGTATTCTGGTTTATACCCATTAAGAACTTCACTTGGATTAGTTAAGTTCCACAAATAAAATCTTCTATACATAGGAATTGCTCCTGGATAATCATTTGAGATCCATTCATTATAACCAGAGTCTGTAGGTATCGGTATACAAATTTGTTCTGCTATCCCTTTATCAATTTCAGATAGAATAAAACTGTTAAGCAAAAAGCCAGAAGGAATTAAAGCAAAACCGAGAACTAAAACTGTGAGAGCACCAGCTAATTTTTTTTTAGAAGGGAGAGATGTCATATTGAGTTTTAAATTTGATTTTTTATAGATACAATTGATCATTTGTGATTAATCAAAAGAAATATTTAAATATTGATCAGTAATATTGTTGATCAATAATTATCAAAGAGAAAAAATGTCCAAAAAAGTTATTATTATTTCTGCTGTGCTACTAGCAGTAGGATCAGGCTTGGTTCCTGGAGGGGTCTTAATTGAGGATTATATTAATCAACTGGTTGTAAATTCTGTTGATGAGGGTCTTTTAGGAATTGAAGAAGAAGCAGTTCCTTTGATTGAACCAATGATTAAAGAAAAGGGAATACCTCAAGCACTCAGGGGAATTAGAGATATGGGAATTCCTATTCTTGAAGATATGGTCGAAGTAACATTTGTTGCTGTATTAATTAATACATTTGTTAATACAGGCGGTAATGTGGGTGTTTATTTTTTTCCGCCAATAGGCATGAATAACTTCTTTAATAATGATACTGCAGCTGGAGTTTGGGTTATATTTAACGGCACTTCGTACCACCATCGTGAACCCCTCAATTTTACTGAAGATGCTCAAAACAGAATATTATATGGGAATAGCACATCAGTTCCTGGTTATATTCCTGGTATTCAAGGTTTTCTTAATGATACTTCAACAGGTGAGGGTGTTGCTAACTTTTTAACTCAATATTATGCAGCCAATTCAAGTGGGACTGGTGTTTTGAATGAGACTATGCAAGAAAACTATAATTGTACATGGTACCAACTATCTAAGCTTGAAGAATATATAAAAGGCTATTTGATAGGTTGGGCAATCCCAACTGTAATCGCAGCTGGTCTTCATGTAAATTATATGCCGGAATTAGCAGGACTCTTTTCAGTAAATGATATTGCTAAGGCTTTATTCATGGAACAATGGGCAAATGGTACTGTTTTGAATGAGACATTATATGAGGGAGGAATAGATTTTAGTGAAATGCTTGATAATATAAATGAAACATTAATTGGATTTGAAGTTGGTCGTACGGCACCATCGAATATAACACGGCAGAGTGCTTATGCGCTCTTTGATGAGATAACTTACTCTAATGCCCTAACAAACGATACAGGAATTAATCAGTGGATTATCGCTTATACAAATGATACTGTTAAAGATATGTTAATGAATGAATTCAATCTAAGTCAAACTCAGATGGATATGATTCTTTTTTGGCTGTTCGAAGAATCCTTTCAGGAAAATGTAGTTCCAGAACTAATGAAACTTCCTCCCCCAGATGGCGTAGGTATGAATATTACGGAATATGCTAAAATATTATTATTAGAACAGTGGGCAAATGGTACTGCAGATGGTGAAGTTTTATATCCCTATGGATTTCCACTTACTTTACGAGTAGGGACAATTTATGGTTTCGAAGTGGGTTATCAAGGCATAAATATTCCTGTTTTACCAACAAATATGTCCTTAGAAGCAGCTATGTCTCTTTGGAATGTCACAAGCGAATATTCATTAGTAAACAAAAAGGGGTTAAGTAAATGGTATTTAGCAGTTGCTGATCCTTCTTCAGTAATAACAGATGATTTACAAACTATTAATAATTTAGAAGATGAAGCAATAAATATGATATTGAGTTGGCTACCAAAATTTAGAGATAATATTATGCCATTTCTCGCTCAAGAAGAAATGAATTTACCAATGGACTCAATTTCATATAGTAATTCAATCGAACTTGGAATGGTTATTCCAGGAGGAATTCTTATTGGTCTTGGTTTGACGGGTTTAACCAGATATATAATTATTAAAAGAAAAACTAGGGAAAAGTAAAACTCTTGAGCAATTTTAAAATTAGAAAATTAGATTAAGTCCTTTTCTTCTTTTTAGATTTCTGCATTTTGTTATATTTTTCAATTGCTCGATCCCGCCAAACAGTATTCCATTTTTTAAATCCCGACTTTACATATTTTTCTCTGTTATAGAAATCATAACAAACCCAATTAAATAACACGAAAAAACGTTTTGCGCCAGATTTCTTAGTTAATTGCTTTGATCTTACACCAAGATCATTTCTAAGATGATTGATTAATTTTCCCTCTACAGCATCTTGTAATTTACCTTCAACTATAGTATCCTCATAATTTATGCCTTCTTCTATAAAATAAAATCGTACTTGATCGAATATATTTCCCCTGCACAGTTTAATAATTTCATTATCTTTATTAAAATTTAATTCTCTTAATCCATCTTTTACAAGCTCTACTGCCTTTTCCAATGGTTTTTTATTCTGCCAATTTTCTTCTTTAAATAATTCCACCGAAAGAGTTCGAAATATTAGTTCTCCAGTTTCTCTCCTAAAAAGTCCAAGAAAAGCGTTACCTATCAAATCTCCTGTGCCACTATCATCTATTTCAATCGTCATTTTTTTTGAATGCTACTTTTTTTAATCTACTGGTAATTGAGTAAATTAATTAAAAAATATCAAGTTTTATAAAATTAAACTTAATGAATTTTTTTGGTAGTTTATTTATGAATATTGAACTCTTAATGATTGGAAATGAAATCCTCATTGGAAAAACTCAAGATACTAACTCTAATTGGATGGCAAAAAGAATAACAAAATATGGACATCAAGTAATAAGAATAACAACTATAGGAGATGAGGTAAAAACAATATCAAGTACACTAAAGGCTATCTTAAAACGTAAACCAGATATAATTATAACATCAGGAGGGATAGGTCCTACTTTCGATGATATGACCTTAGAAGGTATCGCTTCTGGTTTAGAGCGAAAACTTGAGTTAAATAAACGTGCCTATAATTCTGTTAAAAAAACTTATGAACGTGCTTATAAAAAAGGATTGTTAAGACTCGAGGGTATGACTAAAGAAAGAGAGAAAATGGCATATATTCCTCAGGATTCGATACCCTTACCCAATACTGTAGGTACTGCTCCAGGAGTTAAGATTAATCAAGCAGATACTACTATTTTTATATTACCAGGAGTACCTGCTGAGATGAAGGCTATGTTTAGAAACATAATTATGCCAATTTTGAAAGAAAAAAAAGGGGATTTCATTGAGAAAGGCTTTCTTTTTTCTGGTATTGGAGAAAGTCAGATTGCAGCATATACAAATCAATTAGAAAAAAAATATCCTCAGCTGTGGATTAAAACCCATCCAAGGATTGGCTTATCTGTTGAAGTGGAGATCTCAATAACTGCATTTAATGTAAAGAATGGAGAAGAATTAATTGATAAAGCCTTAAATGAAATTAGAGAAATAGTTATAAACCTTAATGGTATAATTAAAGAAAGAGAGTAATACCAATTTTGATGCCACTTTGCAAGTGGAGTTCTCAATAAGCACCCACCACAATGTGTTTTAGCTTATCTCATAGACATCATTAAATTTTTGTAATTTCAATATTTTGAACGTTATCGGAAATTCTAACATGTCCCGGCTGAGCTTTATCTATAGTTCCAACAATCCAGTTGGTAATCCTATTACTTGTAAGCTTTGCAGTGAAATCTTCTGCTTTAGCAGGATCAACAGCAATTAGCATACCACCAGCAGTTTCATGACAATAACAATCATCGAAAGCATATCCTAACTCATGAGATAATTCTTCAGAAAACTTTATGGAAGGAACAGTTTCTATTATTGCAGAGAGATCAGAATTCTGAAGCATCTCAGTAGTATGACCAGCTAAACCAAATCCTGTAATATCACTTAGGGCATGAACAAATGAAAAATCATCGTAGGAGTGTATTGTTTTGACAACATTCTGATTTGGAGTTGTCATAATTTTTACTGCTAAATCAATTGATTTTTGTAGTTCATTTTGGGAATAATTTTCCAACATTTCTGGAAAATCCTTAAGAATCCGATATGATGCCATAATAGCTTGCAGTCCTATCGGCTTAGTCAAAATTAATTTATCTCCTTTCTTTACTCCTTGTTTTTGAATAATAGCATCTTTATGTACATACCCAGAAGCTTCACCACCCATTAATGGCCATTCGCTATAAATGGTGTGTCCCCCAACAATGCTGGAATTAATCTTTTTCTCCATGAAGTATTTCATTCCTCTCAGAATTCCTTCAGCAACTTCCATTGGAGTCCTTTTACTTATTGCTAGAAATACAAGCATCCCTGATATCTCAGGCACATTCATCGCAAAAATATCATTTGTTACATTACATGCCGCAATCTCACCAGCAATTTCGGGTTCATCTATAATTGGTGTGAAAATATCAATATTTTTGACAAGAACCAGATCACTTTTGGGTATTGGTATAATAGCTGCGTCTTCAATATCTCCAGTTAATCCTACTTTAGCTAATAAATCTATTAAGTCGTTTTGTCCTAGTTTACAGCTTCATCCATGTATTTTTACATCTGTAGTTAAACGATAATTTAATTCTTTGCTCATACACCTCAACTTTTTATTGATGCATATTATGTTTTAAAGTTAGTTATTTATAAAAATCTTCGATTTTATTTATTATTTTTTTCGATAAGTAAGAAGAAATTCGAAAATAATTTGTAAAAATAAGATCGAAAAATGAAAAAGATACAAAAAGTTAAAAATTTTTCGATGCCGTTGCGCAACGGGTTTCTCAATAAGCATCACAATGAAGTGTTTCTGCTTATTTCATTGACATCGTTATATTTTTGTTATTTCAATATGTTCAGCATCTTTAGAAACGCGAATATATTGAGGTCTATTAATATTATCGATCGCACCTATAATCCAATTCTTAACTCCATATTCATTCTTAAGCCTGTGTGAAAATTCCTTGGCATATTCATGATCAACAGATAAAAGCATCCCTCCAGCAGTTTCAGACATTTCACACTCATCATATTTATATCCAAATTCATATGCTAAATCGCTTGTTAATTTAATACTGGGGATTTTTTCAATAATTGCTGAGAGTTTGGAATTTTGAAGCATTTCTCTCAGATGGCCAGCAAGTCCAAATCCACTAATATCTGTCATTGAGTGAACAAAAGACATATCATTGTAAGAATGTATTGCTTTAACAACATCTTGAAGTGGTGTTATCATAAGTTGCACTGCTAAATCTATAGAATCATCAAGTTCATTTATAGAAAAATTCTCCAATAGGTCGGGATTGTTTTTCTGAAGTCTATA
>JBHLPN010000045.1:11851-13883 GCA_048939445.1 Promethearchaeota archaeon
AATCGATAACTCTCTAACTCTTGCATTCTTCACCTCAATTTTTGATTTTTAATAATTAATATTAGTAGAATAGAATAGAATAGATGAATATATTAATTTTTTCCATTTAATTTATTTATTTTCGTAATAAATGGGATCAATTAATAAACAAATCTGATAAAAAATCTTATTTTTATGAAATTTTTTATGAAATAGTCTATTCCCTTACTAAAATTTATGGAATGAAGAGATCAATGTGTTTAGTAGTCTTTCGAGCTATATCAAATTGATCTCTATAGTACAAATCGAGTTTTATTTCATCAGCTGAAGGGTCAAACAGATTTTTTTTTAACTCTTTTTGTTTATCAACTTTAAGCACATAATTGAACTGAAAATTCTTTCCTGATTTTAGTTCATTGATTTGCAGGAATTTTGGAAAGCTTTCTTTTCGTTGAAAGATAAGATAAGAAGGGATTTTAAGAGAGATTTGTAAATCTTTAAAGTTGAAATTTGAAGGATTAGTTAATTTAAAGCTTAGATAGATTTCATTTCCAATAGTTTTAATATTTTTAAAGAAGAGAATTTCTTTTGAATCAGTTATATCAGATTCAATTTGTTGGAAATAAAGCTTTTCATTTATAATTTTAGCATTCAGCTTATTCTTACTTATAAATTTAAGAACCAAGTCTTTCAGTTGATCAACATCTAATTTAATATAATTAGCAAGTAGATCTAGCTTAATGGGATTAATCATTTTAAGGTAATACTTAATTTGATTTAGATAAAGCTTATTATTAGATTTTCTAATAAAATTTTTTAATCTATTTATCAATAATTCTTTCGAGGCATTAATTTTGTTAAGATAAGGTCTAATATATAAATTAAACACATTATTATCTTCAAAAATTTTTTCTCTTCCAAGAATAGCATCTATTTGTTTTTCAGATTCCTCGATAAAATTTTGGATTTGAGCTGAATTTATTTCTATAAGTCTTTTTCCATCTGAAAATTCATTCTTTTTTATTAAAGTATCAAGTTTTTCATTTAATTTATCAAAGTCTTCATTAAAGATTTTCATACCTTCAATTCTCTCTGTAATAATTGTTTGTATATGTCCTTGTAGAAGTTGAAAACTTAATTCATTACTAATTCCATTGATTTCAGTGGTTTTACTACTTTCAGTAACTACCCCCGGTTGAGTTAAATAATCAATTAATTTATCTTTCATTAATTTAATTTGGCGATCCAAGTCATTCAAATATTCTTGAATTTCAATTTTATTTGAAACCCACTTTTGTAGTAGTTCTTTAAAGATTTCGTTAAATTCAACGTTATCGATTAATAATTCTCGAATACTACCATCCAGTTTAAATAATTTTTTTCTTATTTGTGTGATGTATCCAAGTTTATCATCTTGACTATATATAAATTCAATGTTAGAGAGATCTTCATCTAATTCTACTTCAAACTTTTTTTCTTTTATAAATTCAAATTCTGCTCTTAATACATCAATGCGTTTAGTTATTGTATTAATTTTTTCTCTTAAATTTGAAACAAACTCTGCTTTTTTCTCTTCACATATTTCTGAGATGAAACTTTTAATAATACTTAATTCTTCAATAATTTGTACCCGTGTTTCTTCCCATTCTTCTATTAATTCAAAGGCTAACCTTTTATAGTCAAACTTTTTAATAATAGAATCAAATTTTTTAATTTTTTTAAGAATTTTATTATACTTTATATTTAATTGAATCTCTGTATCGTTAAACTTGAAATTTTGAATATATGAATTTAATTTTTCTCTGAATTGAGCAGGAATTTTCTGAAATTCAATAATTCTCTTTTGGAATATTGATAATTCATTATTGATTCTTTCGATGGTATCATCAATATCTGCAAAGTTTGATCCAATATTTTTTAATGTATAAATGATTTCTTTCTTAACTTCCGGATCTTTTTCAATATTTAAAGCTTTATTCAATTCAATAGTAATCCAAACAGCAATTTTCTTACTTTCTAAAATAAAACATATATTCTGTAATAAGATTATAGT
>JBHLPN010000278.1:0-4326 GCA_048939445.1 Promethearchaeota archaeon
TGTGGAGAGGGTGAGATTCGAACTCACGAAGGCCTTTGCCACTGGATCTTAAGTCCAGCACCTATAGTCTTGACCCATTTTGGTGTAAAATGGCGTTTGACCAAACTCGGTAACCTCTCCTATGTATAAATCTAAGTCGTAACCTTTTTAGAAATAAATATTCTCAGCTTATAAGGGTAACAATAAATCAAAGTTATAATTTTAATTTAAATTTTTTCTTAGGTTTAGTTTTATCATAGATTCAATTGTATTAATGGTCAGATAAGATATAATAAAAATAAAAAGAAATAAATAAAAGTAAGATATTAAAATAATAACAAAAATGTTATTAAATTAAGATTACAGATAAATCTACGTAATTATCACATAATATATAATTTAAAAGGGAACATATCATGCCTGTAGGTATTCTTGTAATTCGGTGGGATAATGAAATTGGTCCTATTAATGAAGGATTTTATCCAGATACTCTAAAAATAACAAATAATCTGCTTACACAAGTTTATAGTTCACATAGGTATCAATCTTTAAAACCTGGTTTCGCTAGCATTGCATTAAAGAATAATAAGGTTGTTTCTTTCTTTTCAGGCGTAGGACAAGATTTTATTTCAGTTGAAAATTATGTTGTAGCTCTCTTGCTTCGACGAGATGAAAAACCTGGTAAATATCGCGAAATTTTAAAGACAATCGCAGCTGAAATACTTGAAAAAATCCCAGATGGTACTTTTCAAAAGGTTCTACCTAGATTGTACGATCAGCTAGCAAGGATTTAAAGTTCTCTTATTCTTATTTTAGAATTTAGATCAAACAACTTCACTTTAGGTTGAATATCATAAAATCATAGGTTAAAAAGAAAAATTAAGAGACTTAAAAATCTTCTTCCTGTTTTACAACAATTTTTCCAATATCATTAGTCTTGATAAGGCCTATACCTTCAAGTGTTTGAATATTCTTTTTTACAGTAACAATAGGAATACCAAGAGCACTTTTAAGATCTTCTAATGTAATTGCTCCTACATTTTCAATAATCAAGAAAGTCTTAAAAAGAGGTTCTTTTTCCATTATTGGCTTTAATTTATCATAATAATTTATTTTATCTATATTGTCTTTTTGGAGAGTTTTCAATTGATTAAGTTTTTTATTTAAGTTTTCAATTTCTTGATTCGCATCTCTATTTTTATCGCTTAATTCTCCTACTTTAGCAATTAACTCATCATATTTTGATCTCATACTTTCAAATCGGGAAGCAAAATCTTTTGCTTCAGAAGTTTTTTCAGTAGAAGTTAGTTTACTGTCCATTAAAAAGGTATCAAGCTTCGTTATTTCTTCTTTTAAATCCATTGTTTCTTTTCGATGTTTTTCTTCCAATTCTTTAATCATTTTCACTTGTTCTTCTTTGAATTTATCGGTAAAAGCTTCTAATTCTTGTATTTTGTTTTCCAAACTTTTTATAGATTCATTTCTCAGGATTAATTCTGAATTTTTTTCAGCTAATTCTGTTCTCAAGTTACCCATTGTTTCAAAAGCTTCTTCCAATTTACTTTGAGCAGGAACAAGTTGTTTTTTCATTAATTCCAATTCTTTTTGAGATTGAACGACTTCACCTTTAGCGTATTCTAATTCAAGTTCCTTTTCATTAATGAGCTGTCTTTGTGTACCAATTAATTCTTTAAGTTCAAGTATATCTTCAGGGATATCCGTCATTTTAGAGAGTTTTCCTTTTTGCTCTTCAATAATTCCCTCTTGTTCGCTAATTATACGCTTTTGTTTAGCTACTAATGCAACTAATTTATCAACTTGTGTCTGTACTCTAGCTAATTCTTTTTCATTAGATTCTATACTGTCTAATTGTTTTCTTAAATCTTTAGGCATTGTTAAATTACTCCAAATTATTATTTAAAATAGATAATTTATGATATTTATATAGATAAAATATTTATTAATTTTTTTAAAAAAAACTTATAACTATTATGAGAAATCAGTTTTAAATAATTTTCGATATAGAAAGCAATATTTATTTATTGAGGGCGGTTCTTAAGGCATTAAAATATAGAAATTAATATATATCTCTAATGCTTTTTAATAATATTATGGTATTGATATCTCCACTAAAACCATACCTTCCTGTTAATCCAAAAGATTTTTGCACTAATCCATATGATATTATTGGTAAAGAAGAAGAACAAGCATTAAAAAAAAATCCTAAATCTTTAATACATCTTATTTTACCTGACGGTGATGGTGATGAAATTTATCAAAATGCTGCTAAAGCTTATAAAGGTTTTAAAGAGAACCAGCTCATTCAAAAAGAAGAAACTCCAAGTATTTTTTTATATCGACAGGAATCTTCAGAATTTAGCCATCAAGGGCTGATACTTGGAGTGGCGCTTCAAGATTATAACGATGGAAACATTGTTAAACATGAACACACAAGAGAAAAACCACTTAGAGATCGTACGAATCATATTGTGGCATCTAATGTAGCTGCAGGTTTGGTTTGGACTGTTTTTAAGGCTAACACAAAAATTAAGGATTTGATTGATCATATTAAAAAGAAAGAACCAAGGTTCGACTTTGAGAAATATGGATATCGCCATCTATTATGGCAAGAAAATGATCCAAAAATAATCCAAAAACTAAAAGATTTATTTAGGAATGAAAAAATTTATATTGCTGATGGGCATCATCGGGCTGCAAGTGCTGCAGAATATCGTAAAACACAATTAGAAAAACTTAGAGTTGATAATAATTTTAAAGCTCCCTGGCAATATTTGCTATGTTATGTAGCATCTGATGATCAGATTCGCATTTTATCATATAATCGTGTCATCAGAAAATTGCATTTGACTGAAAATGAATTCTTAAAAAAGTTAGAAAAAAATTTCGAAATTATTTCTATGGAGGAGGCATTTAATCCAGCAAAGAAAAATGAAATCGCAATTTGTTTAAAGGGTAAATGGTACAAATTACAATTAAAAGATACAAAATTTAAAACTAAAAGAAATAGTTTAGATGTTACTATTCTTCAAGACCGGATTTTAGATCCTATTTTAGGTATTAAAGACCCTCGTTCTGATGAGAATATCTTTTTTGTAGGAGGGGTACAAGATCCTAAAGAAATGGAAAAATATATCATAGAGAAAGGAAATGATTTATTTATTAATTTGTATCCAGTAAGCATTAGAGATTTAGAAAAAATTGCAGATAAAGGTGGAGTTATGCCTCCAAAATCAACGTGGTTCGATCCAAAAGTCCTTTCGGGATTAGTATTACACGATTTACAAGGATAATAAAAAAATATTATTATAAATTATTTTTTTAAAAATTTTGATATTTTTTCTGCAATCATAGTAGCAGCAGCAGTTTGGTTTTCAATACTTTGACTAGCTATATGAGGTGTAAGAATTAAGTTTTCTTTCCAGTTGATTAATTCCTGATCCTTTAGTGGCTCTTCGTGGTAAACATCTAGTGCTGCACCTGCGATATCTCTATTCTTTAAGGCTTTTATTAAAGCTTTGTCGTCAATTAAATTACCTCGTGCAGTATTTATAATTATTGCATCTTGCCGCATCAACTTTAATCGCTCTTTATTGATTATATTTTCAGTTTGGGGTGAAGAGGGAAGATGTAATGAAATAATATGCGCGCTTTTTAATAGATCTTCAACTGAAGGATAAATAGAGCAACCCATATTTTTAGCTTCATCTATAGCTACTTGACCTTTACTAAATCTAGAATAAACACCAACATCCATTCCCATACCAATTGCTATTTTTGCTAAATGTTTAGCGGTATTTCCAAAGCCTACAAGTCCTAATTTTTTTCCATTTAAAGTATATCCTAAACATTCATTTTTATTCCATTTCCCTTCGTGGGTTGTACGATCTGCATAGGAAATTTTTCTTGCCAATGTTAACATCAAACCTAATGCAAATTCTGCAACTGACACAGCAGGGGCTTCAGGGGTATTTAGAACCTCTATGTTCATATTAACTGCTTTTTCCCTATCTATATTATCTAAACCAACTCCTGCTCTCCCAATAACTTTCAATTTCTTAGCATTTTCTAATATATCAGCAGTTAGCTTTGTTCTTGAACGAACTACAATACCATCATAATTTCCTATCTCATTTTTTAGTTCTTCTTTAGTGATAGTAAATTTCTTTACTACTTCAAATCCATTATCTTCAAATATTTTTATACCTTCATCTTGAAGTTTATCACTAATTAATATTTTCATTTAATTCACATGGATTAATTTTGATTAAATTGAATACTTCTTTTAGTTTTCAGATCTTTAAAGAGTTTTTGTTAATAAATTTAGAC
>JBHLPN010000279.1:0-4315 GCA_048939445.1 Promethearchaeota archaeon
GAACTATTATGTAATCGTTATGCCGAATCTGTTGTTGCACGTTTAACAGGTCAATTTGATGGTAAGATGATTGTGGTAAATATGCTGATGGATGAAATCGCCTATCCATGGGGTGCTGAATGGTATTGCTCGAAAATAAAAGATGTATTAGGAAATAAATTTGACGATAACTACCGACTCTGGTATATTGACCATGCGATGCATGTACCACCTGTAGTTATGAAGTTTGATACACCTCCAGTAATAACGACGCGGGTTATCAATTATGGTGGTGTTTTACAACAAGCATTACGTGATTTGAGCGCATGGGTTGAAAAAGGTGTAGTACCTCCAGCAAGTTCTACCTGTAAAATAGTGGATGCACAAATAGAAGTGCCTCCAACTGCTAAGGAGCGTAAGGGGATTCAACCGGTGGTTAATCTTACAGTAAATGGAGGTAAGCGTGCAGATGTTAAGGTTGGTAAGAAAGCTAAATTTTCCGCAGTTATTGAAACACCACCCGATACTGGCTATATCGTTGGAGCAGAATGGGATTTTGAGGGTAAAGGTGATTATCCAGTAACCGAGAAACTCAAAGACACTAAAAACACTCATGTAGAGGTGAAAACAACTTATTCATTTTCAGAGCCAGGCACTTATTTCCCAGCAATTCGGGTAACCTCGCATAGACAGGGCGATCCTAACACTCGCCATGCTCGAATCCAGAATATTGGTCGTGTGAGGGTCGTGGTAACTGGTAAAGGAGAGCAAAAAAAAGAACCTGAAGGTAAGGAATTAATCTTTGAATTAAAAGAGAAGCCAGATAATTTTCAAGAAATTGTTAATAAATTCTTCAATGCAGTAGGACAACATGTTACTGAAGTTCAGGGAAGAGAAATTAAAACTAATGAGATTGGCCCAAGAACCGAACATTCCACGAAATTCGAAGTCGTTCCTTCTGCCGGTACAACTTTTTATTCTCTAAGTTTTGAAGATACTGAATCTGGTATTGGCGTTTTTGTTGAAATAGATATTACTGTCTCAGGACCTTATAAAATGGCGGCAAAAATGATAAAAAAAATGACTTCAAAATCGATTAAAGAAAATGCGATAGAAACCCTCAATAATATTTTAAAAGAAAATGAATGATCACTTGTTTTCAACATTTCCTGATCATTCCCTTTTTTTTTTGGAAGAAGTGTGTTATGGAACAATAATTAATTAAAAAGTATTTTGAAAAATGAATAATACATATACTAAAGTAATGGATTTCAAGTAATAAAATATTATTTTAAAATTAACATATATGATGGTTAATGGAGTCAAAATCTAAAGGATTAATCTTTAAAATTGAGAGAATGGCTACTGATGATGGCCCTGGCATTCGCACAACAATTTTTTTTAATAAATGTCTTTTAAATTGCGTGTGGTGTCATAATCCAGAATCTATTCCGAAAAAACCTCAACTCCAATGGATAGAAAGCAAATGCATTGGTTGTAAAAGCTGTATAAAAGCTTGTCAAGAACAAGCTTTATTTTTTGAAGAGAATGGTTTAAATATTAATAGAAGCAAATGTAATAGTTGTCGGGATTGTGTAGAAGCTTGTCCCAGCACGGCATTAACTATGTTTGGCAAGTGGTGGGATCTAGAAATTCTTTTTCACGAAATAGAGAAAGAAAAAATATTTTTTAATAAAACAAAAGGAGGTATAACCGTTTCTGGCGGTGAACCTACATTACAACCAGATTTTCTCCTACATCTTTTAAAATTAAGTAAGGAAAATGACATTTCTACTGCTTTAGATACATGTGGACATTCAAGTAAAAAAGTATATGAAGATTTACTTCCCTATATTGATATAGTCCTTTTAGATATAAAGCTTATGGATCCTAAAAAACACGAAGAATATACAGGAGTTTCAAATAAAACAATTTTAGAAAATGCTAAATGGATTTCACGTTATATCAAAGAAAATGGAAAAATAATATGGATAAGGACACCATTAATACCAAACTATACGGCCACGGAAGAGAATGTTAAAAGAATTGGAGAATTCATTGTAAATGAATTAACTAATATTCCTGATCAATGGGATTTATTAAGTTTTAATAAACTCTGCGACATTAAATATTCAAGATTAGGTCTGTCATGGCCTTTAAGTGATGAGCCATTAATGACTAAAGAAGAGATGGAAAATTTTCTTGAAATTGCTAAAAGTACTGGAGTTAAAAATGTTAAGTGGTCTGGTTTAACTCGTTAGGTGCAAACACAATTTATGTATATTAACAATTTTGTATAAAAATATCAACTTCATATCACATTTTAATCAAGAAAACACCTGTGAGTTTTTAAAGATTTAAAAAATAAAAAGAGAGATATTTAAAATTTAGTTTATAATTCATTGAATATTGTTCTTGCTATAATATCATCCTGAAGCTCTTTTGTAATCTCTACGAATCGAGCAGAGTAGCCTGTGACCTTAACTGATAAGTCAGGATATTTTTCTGGATGAGCTTGGGCATCTCTCAGTATTTCTGAACTTATTGGATTTATCTGAAGCTCTCGTCCTCCTAACTCTAAATATGCCTCTACTATAGAAGTGAATTGTTCGAGTCCCTCGTCTGTCTGCAGTATACTCGGATTGAGTCTAATATTCATTGTTGTTCCATTAGTTAGAAGAGGTTCAGCTGTTGCATAAGCTATAGATCGGAGTGCCATAGTAAGACCATTCTTTTCTGTACCATTTGCGGGAGAAATACCGTTTGCTACAGGTTCACCTAATAATCTTCCATCTGCAGTTGCCCCTAATGTTTTACCTTCCATAATCTGAGTTCCAGAAGATATGAGGCAATTGTGATATGTACCATCACCACCCCTTGCTTTATATTTTCTTGTAATTTCACATAAAGTATTTGCCACCCATTTTGCAAGTTCGTCTACCTTTTCATCTCCATTACCATATTTAGGAGCTTTATTTCGTAATTTTTCTCGAAGCTCTTCCGCTCCTCTGAAATTCTTATTCATGTGATTAACTAATTCTTCCATTGTCACTAATTTCTCTTCAAATACAGCCCAACGAATTGCTGCTAAAGAATTAGTTACTGTTGCTAATCCTTGTGAACCCATAGGATTATTATTATATTTAGCTCCATTTCGAGTTACGTCCATTCCACTTTCAAGACATCCTTCTATTGAAGAAGAAAGTAACGGGGAAGGCAAATACTCTGCAAATGTTTTATCCTTTATCTCAGCTTTTTTCACACAGAGATCTATTGCAAATTTAAGTTGGTCTACAAAAGCCTTCTTTACATCTTCAAAAGTTTTAAAAGTACTGGCTGGGGGTGTTTTCGCTCCAACAGAGTTATTTCCTGATAAAATAGTACGCCCCTCATTTAATGCCATGTTAAGAATAATTGAAATCTGAACAGCATTACCTGCTGTATAAGAAAAATCATTCCCTGTGCCCGTTGGTTCTACGCACCCTACAAGTGAATAATCTCGAGCATCCTCTAATGAATATCCTGTCTTATGAAGCTGTGGTACTAGAATTTCATCATTATGAATAGCCATTCCGGCTGTGTACTTAAAAGCTTCAAGAGTTCTTTTCAAAAAATTATGGTGTGTTTTAGAAGAAATCCGAATTGATAATGTACTCAATAAGCTTTTTACATTTGAAATCGCTTCAAGAAACATATAAGATACATCATTTGTAGCATCATTTCCATCCTTATCTAGTCCCCCAATAGTTATATTGTTCTGTCCAGCTATAACGACAGAAGAAAGTTTAACTAGATATTCCTCAATTACTTCTAAAGCTTCATCATAAGTAATCTGTCCTTCTGCTAAATCGTCTGCATAATATGGGTAAAGATATTGGTCTACTCGTCCTTGAGAAAATATATTTCCTTCACCATAACTCATTTCCATAACAACATTGGTCATCCATATTGATTGAATGGCCTCCATGAATGTTCTCGGTGGGAGGGCGGGTACTCGTCTTACACGTTTAGCAATTTCTAGTAATTCAGCCTTTCTTGTTTCTGGTGCATCTTCCGCCATTTCCATTGCGAGTTTAGCATAGCGATTGGAATAATCACAGACTGCTCTTGCGGCTACTATGACTGATTCATAAAAATCTTTGCGATGTTCGTAATTTTCATCTGTCTCCTTAAGTTTCATAAGCCATTCTTCCGCCATCTTTTCAATCCCTCTAAATCCCATTTTAAGAACTCGTCTATAACCTGGAACGCAATGACCCTGACCCATAGCACCGGCAAACATATCAGTACCGCTCCCAAAACTAGCGAAAGGCATTGCTGCCATAGTTCCCTTCGG
>JBHLPN010000046.1:0-13772 GCA_048939445.1 Promethearchaeota archaeon
TCTTTCAAATTCCTACGAAAAAAGTCCATTTTTAAAAGAGCTCCCTATTATTAAGATACTATTAGAAATACTCTCCTCATTTAAAATATTAATTTAAAAAGTTAAATTGATTTTTTTAAGTATTATATTATTGTATTTTGTCCTTTAAATATTTTTTTTATAACAAATTTGTATGATCTAAAAGAACTAATGCATTAAATATAAGTGCCAGATTAAGATACATGGAGTCAACGTCAATAATATTTTAATGACGGAAAACTCTTTTGCCACAAAATACTAAGGCACAGTTTAGCTCATTTGCTCGTTTTATTACTTCTTCATCTCTTATTGAACCACCTGGATTAATTACAGCTTTTGCTCCGACTTCAATAGCTGCTTCTAAGCCGTCAGGAAAAGGAAAAAAGGAGTCTGTTCCCATCATAGAATTTTTTAACTCTTCCTTATGTCCAAATTCAACTGCTTTTTGAGCTGCTAATTTAACTACATGAACCCTACTTTGTTGTCCAGCACCTATTCCTATTGTATAAAATCCATCATCACAAATTTGAGCAAAACATGCTGAGTTCGACTTAGCCCATTTTGAAACTTTATAAGCAAAGATTAACGCTTCCTTTTCAATATTATTTACCTTTCTTTTACTAACTACATTCCATTCTTTAATAATTGGTTTGTTATCATATTCTTGAACAAGGACGCCCCCCAAGACACCTCTAATTTCAAAATTTTTATATATATTGCTTTTATTAACAAGGAAATTGTTATACTCGATAATTATCATATTTTCTTTTTGTTTTAATATCTCTAAAGCCTCTTTTTCAAATGAAGGTGCTATCAAAACTTCCACATATATTTTCTTTTTATTTATAATAAAATCAGCTACTTCTTTTGTTAGTTCTTTGTTTACTCCCCAGATTCCTCCAAATGCAGATAAAGGATCAGTATTAAATGCCTTTTTTACTGATGTGAGTTGATTCTTTTTATCAATTGCGACACCATTTGGACTTGTATGTTTTAAAATTGCTGTGAAGTAATGATCAGGTCCAAAATCTAAAAGCATTTGCATACAAGTATCAATATCCAAGTAATTGTTAAAAGAAATTTCTTTTCCACTGAGTTGTTTAAGGTTATGAAGCCCGTAGATTGTGGAAGCGTCTTTATAATAACCTGCTACTTGATCCCAATTTTCTCCATATCTACAATCTTGTACTTTTTCATACACTTTTATTAATGTATTAGGTAATAAAGTTTCTGGATTATAATACTTTTGGAGAAAATTAGCAATTTCTGCATTGTAATCTGCCATAATTGAAAAGACGTCTTGTGCAAGCATAAGTCTAGTTTTTTCAGTAATAGCTCCTTTATTTTTTCTAAGCTCATCAATAATTTCATCATAATATTCTGGACTAGGGACTACAATAACATCTGGAAAATTTTTTGCTGCAGCACGAATCATCGTTGGACCTCCGATATCAATCATCTCCAATGCATTATTAAGTGTTATGCCAGGTTTCTCAATTGCTTCTTTAAATTGATACATATTACACACTACCATATCAATTGGTTTAATATTATATTTATCAGCGTCATCAATATCTTTCTGTAAATTTCTACGATATAAGATGCCACCTTCAATTCTCGGATGCAAAGTCTTAATCCTTCCATCAAACATTTCTGGAGATTCAGTATAATCAGAAATTTTGATATACTCAATTTTATTTTCTTCTAATAATTTACCAGTGCCACCTGTAGATAAAACTTCAATACCAAATTCATAAACTAATTTTCTAACAAATTCAATGACTCCACTCTTATCAAACACACTAACTATTGCTCTTTTTATTGCTTTCATAAAATTTCAATTTGAACTATTTTGTTTATATTAAAAAAAATATTAGTAACAAAGAAAAGTTTACTGTTGTTATAACTTATAATTAATTATAGGGATTTTGATAAGAAGTAAGAAATATTAAAATTTACCAATAAGATCGTGAGGTTGGGTTTCTCTTTGGCCTACAATTGAGACTATCCCAAGTGGTGCTTCCTTCATATCTAGAATGGATTTTGCTCCTGCATAAATCATCCCATTAGCTAATCCTTCTTTTAATGTTGCTAAAACTCCATCTACATCTCCCACATAAGGCACATAATTAGAAACTCCCTCTGTTAGCATTTTTGAACTCTCAATATAACGATCTGAGATATAACCAAATGTCCTTGCTTCTTTACTTCCCATACCACGATAAACTTTTACTTTTCTCCCTGCAATGGTATCAATAAAACCTGGAGATTCTTCTGTGCCTGCAAAGAAATGTCCAGACATAATTAAATCTGCTCCAGCTGCAAATGCTTTTGGTAAATCCCCTGGCTTAGTGAAACCCCCATCTGCAATTAGAGATAATTTTGGATTATAATCTTGTATTGCATCGGCCACTTGTGCTGTAGCAAACAATGTTGGAGCGCCTACTCCTGTTTGTATCGAAGTTGTGCAAATTGATCCAGATCCCATTCCCACCTTTAATCCAATAAATCGGTTTTCCTCAAAATCACATTTCGTGATTAAGTATTCAGCTGCTTGATATGTTCCAATATTACCTAATACAAAATCAGATTCTAGTAGGCTCATTAATTTAGTTGTACCAATAATATCATCTTTCTTATAGAAATCTGCTACATCAATAAAGAAAATATCAACGTATTTATCAATTTCCTTTAACAAGTTTTGAGTTTCAGAAGATTCTGGAAATTTAGGTGACAAAGCTAAAGCACATAATAAATGACCTTCTTCATCTTTGGATGCTAATGGAAATTCTGGTGCTAAATCCTTCTTTGTAATTAACCCTTTCAGAAAGCCGTCTTCATCTATAATGGGTAGTTTCTCTTTACGTGATTCATATAATATTTTCAGTGCTTCTTCTCTTGAAGCTCCAGGTTTGATAGAAATAACATCTTTGGTCATATAATCTTTTATCACACCATTTTGTATATCCTGATCTATAAAAGGGATGTCTCTCTTAGTGAAAATACCGCAAACTCTCTTATCCTGGTTTATAACGACTATACCACTTATATTATAATTTTCCATCATATACTTTGCTTTTGCAACTCGATCATTAGGATTAATAGTTGCTACATGTTCATCATCAATCACGAAAGATCTAGCTCTTTTCACAATTCGACACATTTCTAATTGTCTTTTATAAGAACAATTTCGATGCAATACACCAAGGCCACCCCGTAACGCCATATTAATAGCCATCAATTCCTCAGTAACCGTATCCATCGCAGAAGACATTATAGGTAGGTTAAGATGGTACTTACCTAAATTTGAAGATATATCTACCTCAGTAGGACTAAAATTTGTAAAGCCAGGTAGTATTAGTACATCATCAAATGTAGCTATTAATTCATTATAATGTATTTTTTTACGATATTTTTCAGTCATTTCTAGTCACCACCGTCAAAAATCGAATATAAATTTGAATTGATTATACTCCTATTAAAACATATATAAATTATATCAGACTTAAAAATTTTGGTATTGAGTTGCTGATTAAAAAAAAAAAGAAATAAATTTTTTAAAAATTATACAGGAATATCCCTTTTGTTAAATATTATCACTGATGATATTGTTAAGACTGTAGAATAGCCTAAAAGTATTAATATGTGAAGTCCTACATTTTCCCAAACATGATTTACAAGGAGATTGGACATGTCAGAATAGAAAAATATACTAATCCGCCTTATTTCTTGAGCACCCTCAGGGAAAGATTTCCAAAATTGACCTACTGCATAAAAAAATATCACTATTCCAAATCCTAGTGCAAGTGCCCTTCTGGAAGATAAGAAGGAGGAGAAAAAATACCCAGTACTTATCAAGGCGACCATAAAAATAAAATTCCATAGAAACGAAAACATTATTTCATTCAAATAGATGTCATTAGCAGTTACAGTAGGAAATATCAAGATACCTAAAAGAACACATACCATTGTACCATAAAAAATGAATAATATTTCAAGAACCAGTGATAGATACTTACCTAAGGTAAGCTCCGTACGTGTGATAGGTTTTGATAATACTAAATCAATTGTTTTATTTTCTATCTCTTTAGGAATACTCTGGGCAGATTTTAAAATAAAATATATTCCAAAGTAAAACCAAGATATTGAAAATAAATAAATGTTAATAAATCCCCCAAATTCACCAAGAGATGCAAATTCTCCAACCATTTGTCGGATTGCTTCTGGATAAGCCTCAAAAGCTTCTTCCAATCCCGCAAGTAGCACTGGATCAAAAAAAGAAATAAACCACATGAAAAAAAGAGACATTATAGCTGTGTA
Source organism: Promethearchaeota archaeon (assembly GCA_048939445.1). GTDB lineage: Archaea > Asgardarchaeota > Lokiarchaeia > Sigyniarchaeales > SOKP01 > Loki-b32. The sequence goes on from JBHLPN010000046.1 coordinate 4,339, forward strand.
AATCAGGATACTTTTATAATCCTTTTTTAATTCCTTCCATACAATTTGTAATATCTTCAAGCGATTTTACCTCCTTTTAATTTGCCTTCTTCATAGTATTGCATAAAAATATTCTCTAGTGTAGAATGTCTTATAGAGAAATCTTTTACAGGAGCACCAGCCCAGTCTTTTTCACTAATTTCACTTAATATTTTTCGGGCCTGATTAGGGGATAATAAAAATTCAAGCTGGGTTTGGAAATCATATTTTATGATTGATTTGGGATATTCAGATTCTAAAAAAGATTTAAATGCCTTCAAACTTTCTGTAGTTTTAAATATCAATTCTATATGCTTCAAATTTTTTGCCTTAAGATCGTTTACATCAGATATTTCAGCAATTTTACCTTTCTTTATAATAGCAACTTGATCACAGAATTTTTCTACTTCTGCAAGCACATGGCTGCAAAGGAATACTGTACATTTTGACTCTTTCTGTCGTTCTGATATAATTCGATAAAACTCTGATTGCATTAAAGGATCAAGCCCAGAAGTTGGTTCATCCATTATTAGTACATCGAATTTTCCCATTAACGCCGATAAGACCCCAACTTTTTGTTTATTGCCTTTACTTAAGACACCCACTTTTCGATTCATATCTAATTTAAGACGTTCTGATACTTCTTCAACAAAATTCCAATCTATCTCAATATCATAGAGCTTCGCAAAATATTTAATTAATTCATTTGCTGGCATATTTTTGTATAATCCTAACTCACCTGGTAAATACCCAATTTGATTGCGAATTTTCACATCTTTTTTAGGATTGATCTTTTTACCCAAAACAGTAATATCTCCTGCATCAGGGTTAAGAAAACCAAGTATACAACGAATTGTGGTAGTTTTACCAGCTCCGTTCGGTCCTAAATAACCAAATCGAGATCCCTGGGGTACCTCAAATGAAATACCATCCACAGCTTTAACCTTACCATGATCATAATATTTTATTAAGTTTTTAACTTCTATTGCATTCATTTTAACTTACTTAATTTTTTATTTTTCATGAATAATAAAAAACATGATAGAATAATATGAAACTGCATATATAAATGTTCCTCATTCTTCATGAAAGATGAAAAATTATAAATAGTAGTTTGCTTATTAATAATATTAAGGAATGATAGATAAGAAACCTTTTCCTGGAAATCATATATTCCCGGGAAAAATTAAAGAATATGAACAAATCCTAATTGAATTTGTATTAGATTCTGGAAGAGCGAAGAGTGTTGATCCAAATCTTCAATTAATTCTTGGTTATATAGGAATACATAAAAAATTAACTCAAAAACAGTTAAAAGATTTGACAAAGCTCTCTGCAGGAACTATTTCAAAAAAATTAAGAGATATATTAAAGCTTGGAGTTGTAAAAAAAGAAAAAATTCCAAAAACAAATGAATATTTATATATTAGTGCTCCCGAAGCATATGGAGATACTGCTGATGCAACCCTTGAGGATTTTGTAAAAATAAATGAATTTATTAAAAAAAAAATTAATGAGATTGAGAATTATAAAGATAAAAAAGGAGCTAAATTTCTTTCCAAACGATTAAAAAGTTTAATAAAAACTTTTGAAACAGTTCAAAATATCTGGTCTGATATAGAATTCATTTTTAGACAAAATAAAAGATAATTACCAATGAAAATACAAGAGATTTTTGATCCTGAAATTAAAAAGATAGAAAGCGAAATAGTTGAAACTTTATTACAATTTACTATTTTTGCTGTTCGGGGTGAAATAACTTCAAAAATTCTTTTTTACTTTATAACTCGGCAAAATTTAACTCAATCTGAACTCCAGAACTTAACAGGATTTTCTGTGGGAAAAATATCTCAAGAACTTAATGATTTTCTAGAGTTTGATTTAATAAAAATCTCTAAAAAATCAAAGCCATGGGTATATTCTATGGAATCTGTAGCTGCAGAGACGTTGAGCAGAGCGATTAACCTTCTTAAAACAAATCTTAAATGGGAGCCAAAATTTCTCGAAATAAAAAGGGAATTGGAGGATAATAAAGAAGATCTTCAAAAATTAAATGGATATGATAAAGTAAAGGATTTTCTTGAAGAAAATTTAAGGAGATTTGTTGGATTCAAGGTTATATTAAAACTTTGGGAAGATCTCAAAAAGAAATATGAAACTAGACCCCTACCAAATCAGCGGAATTAGTTTTTTCGTAGTTTTTTGAGCATACTCTTTATACCCATCAAGTTCTTTATGGAGTTTTCTATCTTCCAACACAGTACGGATTACTAATCCTACAACTCCAATTGTTGTTGGAATAAGTGAAAAAAGAGAACCAAGCGCTAAACAATAAAATACTATGAATAGAATAAATCCCAAATACATTGGATGGCGTACGATCCTATAAGGTCCAGTAGTGATAACTGTATGTCCTCGGTCTTTTTGAATTTCTACTGCTTTTGATAAATAAGTATTTTCTTTCATAACTAGAAAGATAATAATTAATCCTAAAGAGAGAACTATAAAAGCAACAATTTCAACCCAGAATGGAACATATGACCATCCATATTTTCGTTCAAATCCTGGAATTATAAATGTTGGTAGAAATCCTAATCCCATTAACAACATGACAAATATATCCCATTTTTCTTTAAATTTGGGTTTAGCTCTTTTCTGAAGCATTTCAGGGTCATGTTTGCTAAAATACAGAACTACTAAGGTAAAAAAGATAGTAAAAATAATAAGATAAATCCACGCTTCAAGCCATAATAACGTTCCGGCGGGAATAAAGAGTCCAACTCCTAGGAATATAGCGACCAAATAAACAGCAATTAACAGGGATATTTTAGAAACTTTTTTAGGCATAAATTAAAATATTGTACATCGCATTTATTCTAACCTTTTTAAATAATAGATAATCTAAAGCTAATTAGAGCTAGTTACGAAATATTATCTCCTCAATTTAAGAAAAAGAATAATAAAAATTTGATTAATGAACAATTATCTATCCTTTATTGCTTTCATTAAGATTTGATTTGCTCTTTCTCTAATTTTCAAAATTTTTTCTGAAGAGATTGATTCTTCCATATGATTTAAAGTTATACTCAGATTTCCTCCATGCGTAACCACACCTAAGACCAATTCAGTGTAGGGTGAACAAGATGGCATCAAAATGAGATTCTTCAGGATTAAAGCTCCATATTTTTTTGGAAAGCCCGTTTTACCAAGATTAGTCATTATTTGGGCCATTGCGAATCCTTTTGAAAGTTTTTTCTTGACTATTTTATTTACTATATTTTTTTTATCAGAGAGAAATGTTTGAATTTTATCATAGCTTTTTGAAGTTGATGGGATAAGTGCACCAAAAGCAGCGAAGATTTGAGCTTCATATAAAGTTGAACTTAGTGCAAAGGCATTTAAAGTGCCTACTAACGCTTGTTTTCTTGCTTTATTGGGTGTTGCTTTAAGGTGAATCTTTTTAGCTGCCTCCCAGAAATCATTTTGATCAGAATATTTAAAATTCAGTTGCATTCCGCCCGCGAAAAAGCCAAATTGTTCGCCAGCAGGATTATTGAGGAGATCTCTTAAATTCACAGCAAATGAAATATTCTTTAAATATTTTGGAGATTCAGGATTTAATTGCTTTTGAGCAATAGCAAAGGCAATCATCAGCGCTGTGTTCACAGTAACCCCATTTTTACGGCAAGCCATAACTAATGCTGTTGTATCTTCTTTGGAAAGCTCATATAAGTGTGCTTTATAAGTATAGTTATTCCAATAAACATCGAGTAGAGCATAAAAATCTTCATAATTAAAGAGCAATTCACATTTTTCCCATTTTTTATTGATTGTCTTGCTAAGAATTCGCATCACTGAACTAGGTTTAATGTCAAAAGGTATATTATCTTTGTTAACCATTGGAGCGGGGGGCAGTAATTCAACCATTTTCTGCGGATCTCCTAAATATACCATAATATCTCTTGCTAAATATGCCAAGGACATGCCATCACAGATAGTGTGTTGACAAAAGATAATTAGATCTGAGATATTAGGGGAATGGAGTAATATAAACCTAATTAAGGGCCCCTGCTCCATCTCAAATGGTATTTTATGTTGCTGAACAATTTCATCACTCCATTGGTCATCAGAAATACGCCTGATTACTTTTAATGGAATTTCTAAACTACTATTTGCTAAAAGAAAAAGTTCTTTACCTTCATGTTTTAAGTATGCATTAAGTATAGGATGCCTTTGCTGCATTTTTTTAATTACTTTCTTCAATTCATCAATAGAAACGTTCCCTAGAATAGTTGCTATCATGGATATATTTGAATTTGGTGCTTTTGAGTGGGCTCGTTCTCTCTGATTTAATTTTCTTTTAAAATATTGATTATTCAATTCAATCTGTTCTAACATTTTTTAAGACCTAAAAATTTACATTGATGTTAAAGTGAGACATTCTCACTTTCAATAATTGTATATAGACAGAATATTTAAATGTTTTGATGACCAATATTTAAATAAAAGTGAGCACTTCCCACAATTATGTCTTCTCATCGAAAGCGTTATGCAAGAGATAAGGAGGAAAGAATTGCCCATGTTGTAAAGATCTCGCAGGAGATAATTGAAAATGAGGACTATGCCAATCTTTCAATGAATTTATTGCATAAACGCACTAAGATTCCTATAGGGACATTATATAAGGATTTTCCTGATGGAAAAGAGGATGTATTACTGGAAATATTGAAGAGTTTTAAGGATCAATTTGAAGAACAATACAAAAAATTCGATGATGATAGTTTAAGAGATTTCTTCTATACTTCTTTGGATATTGGACGAAAGAGAAGAAAATTTCTTATTGCACTTCAGCTCGAAACTTTAAAAAATCCAGATAGTTTTATTTTGAAATCAAGAAAATATATCTCTGATATGGATTTCAATGTGTTTAAACAACTCGTAGAATACATCTGTGGACATTCAATAGAACATGAGAAATTGTTGGATATGTTGGCAGTTTGGAAAGCTATTATACGTCAGCATATAATATTTAGGAATCTTTACGGCTCTGATGAAAAATTCATGAAAATGATTATTAAAATAATGAGAGGATTAGGAACTTAATAAGTAGAAGAATATCATTATTTTATTAGTGGAAGCTTTAAAAAAGTTTTAGATGATTTTAAATAAGATAGAGAAAAAGTTTCATTAAGTAAAATAAAATATATATAGACTTATCGGTCATCTGGTTTTAATAGAGCCAGAACAATTCGAGTTTAGTATTTAGATCTATTTTTGTATTAGTTGGGATGACTATATTGTATTTTTTTCTAATGAAAATCCGAATACAAATTGAAGAAGAAAAATTGATAGGGACGTTTAATAAGGAATATAGGGACTATATAAATCGAACTAAGTAATTAATTCCGTTTATTTATTAATTTTTTTTTAAATTTTTGATTCGAATTTTTAGTTCGTGAGATGCTTACGACTATTTTTAAAATATATATTTTATTTATATTATAACTATTTATTATTATCTAGATGTAAATATACCCAATTAATTTATTTTCTTTAGGTTAAAGGGTTAAGTGGAAAAATGGGGACTGAAACAGATCTTAGTATAGATAACATTATTCCATATCTCATAGAAAAGAGTGACAGGAAAATTGGTTTATTTTCTATTAATTATATATTGATAAATTGTACAATCAAAGAATTGTTAGAATTTATTAGGGATTATGGAATTTCTATTCCTGATAAACCATTTATCTCTAGATTTGAATACATAAAACACATTGTTTTACGTTTAACCAATATTTATCATACAACTGATTGGCAAAAAAAATTTGAGGATCCTTTGGAATACTGTGGATATGCAATAATAAATTCAAAAACTTTCAGGAAGTATATATATCATTTAGATTTTATAGCTAAACAAGATTTAATTGAAACCTTTGCAGATCATTGTGCTGATCTTGAAATTACAGTTCATAATGCTACTACTGACTCAATCTCTCCTAAAATGGATATGTATTTAACTATGAAAAAATCGAAAGTAAAAACGGGGGCGGTGTTTGTTATGAATGGAATTAGCATAAATACACAGAGCTATCTGGAAATAAGAAAATCAATAGAAAAAGCTTCAGAAGTGGCAAGTCAAAAAATTTTTGTCACGACCCCCATAGGTGTCCTTAAAATTGGATTAAAAAAATTAATTTCTGATATGCGAAAATTAAATTGCTGGATCTATGTTGTTGATCCATCACGGAAAATAGTGTATGGAGTAATTAAAGGGAAGAAAAATGAGGATTATAATCCTGAAAAAAGGAATGAATTTATTAAAAGACTTCCAAGAGAACCGATGAGAGCTCCTTCTCAAGTGATAAAGTTGTCAGATTATTATTTTAATGAAGGAGATTCATTTAACTCGGTTGATTTTAGACTTTTTGATATATACAATGATATAGAACATAATAAATTAATGATCAAAGAAAACAAACAAACAAAATATTCAGAAATATTCAGAGATTTAATAATAATGGAAAAAACATCTGGTACACCAATCATTAACTATACTAGTGAAAAATTCAAGGAACAAGCTTTAGTATCTGGATTTTTATCCGCAATGGATTCCTTTGCTTCTCAAATTGGAGGTTCAAAATTGGAAGAGATCAATTACAAAGGGTTTTATGTTCAAGCTTCTTATGGAAAAGAGATTGAATTAGTTTGTTTTCTTTTTAAACCCTCAGATGTAAGCTTTAAAGAAAGGCTTAATTATCTTACTAATCTTTTAGAAACTCATTATAATGAAGAGATTGAAATGTTCAAAAAAACCAGTGATGCTAATTTATTTAATGAACATGAAATATTATCGATTATAAAAGAAATCCTTAATATATAATAGAAAAGTTATTTGACTAATCCAAAAATATAAATACTGTTAAAAAAGGATATGTTAAACCTATTCATAACAAATACTATTTTTTTTCTAATTAAGGATTGTTAGACTGTTTCACAAATTTTGAAAGATAAGAACATTTAAATATTTGGAGCCCCTCATTTTAATTAAGATATGACAGTTGAAGAAGATACTGAATCTTATAGTCACCTTTTTAGTGAGAAACTTCAAAAGTATGAGGAAAAAATCGTAGATTTACTTTTAGATATTGCTAAAAGTAAACATGTGAATCCAAAAATTTCCACAATTTCCTCTTATTTATTAATTCATGACAAATTGACTCAGAAAGAACTAAAAAAGTTGACGGGATTCTCAATGGGTTCTATTTCTACATTATTATCAGTTATGACTGGTACTGGAACCTTTCAAAAAGAAAGAATTCCTCGTACTCATACATTTACATATTCATTTACTGGTGAGCTCAAAGATCTTACGACTAAAGGGATTGAAATTGCATTAAGTACTTTTGGTCCATTAGAGACCTATTTGAAAATCAAGAAGAAAGAATTGAAAAAATTAATTGACCAAAGTAAAGAAGGGGCAGACCATCTTTTACAAAGAATAGATGAATTACTAGAAACTTTTGAAATCTATAAGATTTTATTCCCAATGATAACTCGAAATTCAACTAATGAAGTATTGAAAGAGCTATCTATGAAATCTTTCAAATTGATAAGAAGGGAAGAAGGAGAAGTGAAGAAGATTTCTTTTGATCCAGAGGTATATATTGTTGAAGATGATATGTTATATCAACTTGCCACTAGCCCCATGTTTTCAGGTCGAGATCCAATGTTTATTAGGATTCTCGGGTACTTTATTACACGAAAATATCTTACTCAAAAAAAATTACAAAAGATTACGGGATTGTCAGCGGGAAAGATTTCTGAAGAAGTAAACTTGCTTTTAGAGAATGGGTTAATAGAAAAATCAGATATTTCACCTAAAGGGAAAATAACGTATGGTGCCGAATCTGCGGGGATAATACTCCTAAAGTTCTCTCGCTCTATTATTAATAGTATGACAAAAGGGTATAATAAGTTATTAAAAATGAGATTAGAACTTGAAGAAAATAGAAATGATTTGGAGACATTAAATGGTTATACACGGATTTACAAAATAATCAAATTTCTTTTGACCACAATATCTGATTATCAAGTTTTCATTGATATGGTGGATAAAATTCTTAAGGATTGGAATAAGCTAGTTTAAAAATTTCCTCATACATTTACATTCTTATTAGGTTTTTTCGAGGTAAATTTTGGATTCTAGGGTCATTAATATAAGAATCTAGGGTTTTTATAAACATATCTCGATCTTCTTTGATATTTGAAGATTCGATTGTACAATAATTAGATACATGGTCATTAAAGACTTGAGAAGTAACATTTTCGCCTAAATTTGCGATAATATCCCTCTCCTCTTTTATATTTTCTAAAGGGCTCAATAATATAAATTCCCCAGATTTCCATTCATCCCATAAAGGAGTTCCAGGCAAGATATTTAATGTTCGAAACCTAAAAATAGTTGGATTAATTTCAGTTAACACTCTAGCAGTTTCTTTAACATGCTCTTCTGAATATTTATGACTTCCTAAACCCAAGATGATATATAATGATAATTTAATACCAGCATTTAGAATTTTCTTCCCTGCCTTTATTATAGATTTCGCGTTAGTTCCTTTTTTCATAATTCTCAGTATTATATTCGATCCGCTTTCTAATCCCATATAAACAATATCTAATCCCGCTTTCGCTAATTTCTTTAATTCTTCATCGGTTTTTCGTAATATATCCAATGCTTTGGCATAACAACTGATTCTAGTTACATTTTTTAGCCTTAACCTCACATATTCGATAATTTCAACCAGATAATCTGTGGGGGCAGACGTTGGATTCCCTCCTGCTAAAAAGACCGGAAATCCATGATAATTATTATCGGCAGCTTTATCAATATCGTTTTTCACATCTTCTAAAGATCTTATAGCATAATCTTGAGTGACTCCATATACTCCCTTATAAGTACCACAAAATGCACATTTATTCCATGAACATCCACCTGTTACAGGTATTAAAACTGAGTAAGCTTCTACAGGAGGTCTAATAACTATTTGATCAGGTGGAATTTTGATAGTCATAGAGATTCATATAGAATAATATTTAAAGAATTTAAACAACCTTAATTACAATTATAATAAAAGAAAACGGATTTTTAGATATTATTATTATAAAATAATAGGATAAAATAAAGTGAATTGATTGCTGCTAATTTTAATTGGGAATTTCCTTATCCCTCCCCCAAACTATTTAAGTTTTTAAATATTCCCTCAACTAAATTTAGAGAAAATAACATAACAGTATTTAGGCATAAAAATATTTTGAGATAATTTATATATCATCCTTATTTTTTTCAAAAAATGAGTTATAATCGAAGGGATATTTTATTTAGTTTTAAAATTGTGATTTGTGGCGCCAGTTCA
>JBHLPN010000280.1:0-4298 GCA_048939445.1 Promethearchaeota archaeon
TTTTTATAATAATAAGGCTTTAATCTATTTTTATTATAAAAGTTTATTAGAATGTGGAAAAGATCATTACAAGTAAATTTACATAAAGAAAGAAGTAGAAAAAAGTAGCTTCTTAGCTTAGAAGCAAAAAATTCAGTTTTGAAAAATCGAATGTGAAATATATATAGTCAGATTTTTTATCAATATATGGGAGTGAAAAGTGTCATAGGATCATGAAGCTGATTAAAAAGGATAAAAATGAGTTTGGTGCGGATTGGTTAAATGCTAATATGAATTTACATAATTTAAATTTAAGTAGTATGAGTAAATCAGCTCCTACCATAGAGAAAGAGATAAACCAGTATATCACGCTCAAGTTGGTGGGCGGAAAGACTTTTATCTATGTAAATGGCAAGAGGTTCATTCAATGTATTCGTTTAATCTTAAACATTCCAAAAGACGATATACCCTTATATGATGAGGTTGATTCTATTGATGAGGCAGCTAAGTTATATAGCAAACATGTATTCCAAAATAGAATCGTAAGAGGTCCCTTGGCAAGACCTGTACCACATCAGAAACATGATATCACTCCTGAGCAGGAATTTTGGGGACATTGTTCAAATATTCAAGCCTGGGTGGAGTATGATTATGACACAAGGATATTAATGAGCAATATTTCATTTCCATTGCTGAGAGAATTAACAAAGGTAGGAGATCCAAAAGCGAAAAAAGTGTATAAAGAAGAGATTGCTTTGAGGCTCGAAAGCGGATACCCTTCTGTAGTCCAGTATCTCCTTACTCAAAGATATATAGAAGTCTTTCAACCCGAAGAGTTTAAAACTATATTGGAGACGACTAACCTTATTAAGAACCTTTCCTCTGAACCTAAGATGTTGTCTCAATTTTTAAGATCTTGCGTATCAAGGTTTCCAACTTTGCTTGAGGACATTCTTCTAGAAATTCTAAAGCTTCCTGATGGGAAAGATATCTTTTTTTTGAGTATTCAAACAAAACCGCGAATCTCCCCCTTTAGACCTTATTTGGAATACAATTTTCCCAAATTTTTATCTACACTGAAAATAGCATTAGAAACTCTCTTCAACCGAGTGGGTGAAAAAATAGGTGAAGAGATAATAGATTGTATTCAAGCAATTAATAATAAACTTGTAGAACAAGCGCTTAGCATCCCCAATATCTCAGGAAGGAGTTATATAGAGACTATGAAAAACATGCTTATGAATAACATCCCTTTAAATGAATTAAATGAGGAACAGAAATTCCTTATTAAAGAAAAGATTCTGAATCAAATTCAGAGGTTTCAATTGAGGTGTGCTTACTGTGGAAAAGTAATTCCAAAAGGTCAAGACGTCTGTAATTGGTGTGGACATAAAAAAGATGATGATAAAGATGGATTTTTCCCATATCCATTTATCTTTAAGCCTCCTGGAGGAGGAGGTTCAATGAAAGGAACAATAGCAGTTTCTATCAAAGTTAAATCTTAATCAAAGTTTATTATTTTTAATTTTAAACCCTCTACTAAGATAAAAACTAACCAAATAAAATATTATAGATCATTAATTGTACTACTAGCAAACCAAAGAGGAATAATCCAATACCTACTACAAACATCAGGAAAAATGTAAAAAGCCTTAAGCCATGCTCTAAGATTGATTCATTGGGGTTGCGAGGATTATAAAAAACACTAATTTTTTTTCCTTCCTCATATTGTTCTACTTTCATCATTGCGAAGATTTTAGGGACAAAAGTGCGGGCTCCATGTACAAAATCAAGTTTTATCTGATGATTGGTATATTTCTGTCCTTCAACGTCATATGTGTAGGTTAGATCTACATTATAAGAAACACTTTTACCATCTTGCTGGCCATAAACCATCACTTTTTTTATTTCTCCTTCCACATAGGGCCATTTTTTACTTTTCAATACTTTCACTAAATATCTAAAATTCTGTCCAATAATAAGCACAGAAGCAATGTATAATGCGAATGAGATAAAATTTATCCCTACTGGAATTAAAAAACTAGATCCACTAAATGAAAATCCCAAACCTAGGAAAATTAAAGCCGTAGGTATGGTAATAGCTATTGGAGAAAAACGTATCCAAGGATCCAGTACTGATTTATGAGGTTTTTTAGGATTGTAGAAAATATAGACCTTATAGCCTACTGGAAACAAATTTAATACCCGCTGTACCAAAGGTTTATCTTTATATACATTTCTTCCAACTGGTCTTACTATATTATTAGTGTATTTCTCTCCATCAATTTCATAGGTATAAGTTATATCTGGTCGATAAATACGAGCTACCGTGTGGGCTGCTTCAGCAAATTCAGCCAATCTTTTATATTTTGGCTTCATTTCTGACGAGATAACTTCACCAATAACAACTGGCCACTTAGAACAACTTGTTGTAATGACTATGTATCTTATAATAAAAATAAAAATTATCGCTCCAATTGCATAAAATATTATGGATAACCAATTTGAAATGAGGTCTCACCCTTAAAAAGATTATAAAATTCCTTTTTAACCTAATTTTTACCTCTATTATGAAAGAGCTTTTATTTAAATCTTTTTAAAAATTTATTAAAGCTATTAAAGAAATGATTTTTCTATTATAATTGAAATTAAGCGTAAAAGAAATTCATTGTTACAAATTTATGGAGTAGATATAAAAAAGATGATGATGAATTAAGTTTTTTTCCATATCCATTTCTATCAAAGATAAAGAAATATCAGATGACTAATTTGCCCGTAGATTCTTTATACTCTTTAAAAAAATATTTTCCTTCAATTCATGGGATAAAAAGGTATTTAATCAATTATTTTTATACTTATAATATTTTCCATTAATTTCCGTGAAAAGAAGGACAAACTGGTCAAGTAAACACAAAATATTTAAATGTGAATATTTTTATCTGCATTCATGTATCATATTTAGACAAATTTTACTTAGTTATAAAAAATTAAGGAAAAGGGTTGTGGGCAATTTTTTTCAGTTTAGGGGTTATTTTCCCGCTAGGGAATAAGTTTTTGAGATTATTAAATAAGGGAGTTAAATAAGATTAAAAACGATTAAAATGTATGAATTCATCTTCAAAGTTGTGATTTTCGGTGAAGTAGGCTGCGGTAAAACGACTTTAAGAAAGAGATTTATGACCAATGTTTTTGATTCCGATTGTCGTAAAACAATAGGTGTTGATTTCAATACAAAAGAAATAGGTTTAGATGGAAGAGAGGTAAAATTAATGATTTGGGATTTTGCAGGGGAAAAAAGATTTCGTTATATGTTTCCTCAATATATTTATGGTGCTATGGGGGGGTTCTTAATATATGATATATCAGATTATTCTTCCTTTTCTCGTACTAGAAAGTGGTTATCATTGATAGATGAAACGAACCAAAGATTTCCTATTATATTGCTTGGCAGTAAATCTGATTTAGGTGATTTTAGAGAAGTCTCTCGGAGAGAGGGAAAAAAGTTTGCTAAATCGATGAATCTGAATGATTTTATTGAATGTTCTAGCAAAACTGGTGAAAATATTAAAGAATCATTCGCAAAATTAACACATATAATGTTAGATAGAATGACAATCATGAAGACTGCAGTTCAAAGTGTGAAAGTATAACAATATTGTTAAGTTAAATTGTTATCCATGAAATCAACTTCAATAATGATTAGTACTATAAAGTTAATTCTAGATCATCAAATGCTGCTATTGCTTCTGGAAAAATTGCTTTCGCTTGTTCTTCCGCTATTTTCCTATCATGGATAGTCTTGTAAGAACTTGCATCAAAATGAGTTAAAAACATTTTTTTTACTCCAGATTTCACTGCCACTTCAGCTGCTTCTTCAGGCTTTAGATGTGGCCATCCCCAATCTTCTTGACCGGGTTTATATGAGCATTCTATAATCAATATATCAGCGTCTTTAGCAAGTTCAAATAAATTATCGCATAAACCTGTATCGGTACAATACGTAATTATTTTATTTTCTAGTTCTAATCTGTATCCCAAACAGGGGTCTGCATGAACAAGAAGTTTACAAGTAACTGGGAATCCAATATTATGTCTTCCTTCATCTAAATCATGAGTTTGTATTTTTAAAGGTAAGTCATTGAATGGAGAAGAATAAGGATGGTTTATGATTAGATCGATTCGATTTTTCGTCCCAGTATGACCATATATATTAATTTCCTGATTAAAATGGAATTTTGCAAACACATGGAGTCCTATTATATGATCCAGATGAAAATGACTTAGTAATATAATGATTGGTTTTTCTCCATCGATGTATT
>JBHLPN010000047.1:0-13687 GCA_048939445.1 Promethearchaeota archaeon
ATCTCGGGGCTCCCGCTCTCACGGCCCCTATCGATTATCGGCTTGGTGAGCCGTTACCTCACCAACAACCATAATCGTCCACGATCCTATCCTATAGCAAATAAAAACCATTTTTTTTATCCCTTTTATTGAAAAACTTTTCCAAGCCTATTCAACTATGAAATATTATCCTCAGTTTCCCGAGGTTATATTTCTCTATAGGGTAAGTTGATCATGTGTTACTGAGCAGTTCGCCATGGGAAATTTAGGTATCCCATTCGACTCGCATGGCTTATCCTCACCCAAATAGCAGTCGGGTCCGGCAGGATCAACCGGAATTAATTAATTTGAAGTTCTCTTCAAGGACTTAAACTATCATTTGGAATTGAAATTTGGTCGTTCTTAGGAGTTCTTAATTAAACTTTCTTCAGTTATATTTGTCAAAAATATAACTACATTTTTTATACCGCATCTTTGACTTAACTCTTCATTTAACGGAAGTTTACCGAAATCCAAGCTTACACCGGTAAAGATACGATTTGCTAATATATAATTAAGGTACAATGTATTTTAAATTTTTTTATCTATCTACAGAAGCTCAAGTTTTCATTAATAAATTTTCGTAGTTTAAAAATCTCTATTAAAATTAAAGAATATCATTTCAATAAGAGAATTTAAGGTTTAAAATGCATCTAAAAGATAAAATTGGAATCCATTTAGACCAAATAAAACAACTTAAAGGTGTAGAAAACGCTGTTTTGACTCAGCGAGATGGGAATCCTATACAATCTACTGGAGTATGGTTTTCTAAAGATGAAATTTTTAATGTAAGTTCAGCAACTAGTGCAATTTTTAATGTAGGAATACATTTACACCCAAAAGACCTAAAATATATCCTAATAGAAGGGAAAAAAGCTAAAATTTTAATTGCTCCATTAAATAGCCCCTTACATAGTTCTTTAAATAAAATACTTGAAACGCAGGGGATTTTAGATACTAATCATGAATTTTTTATAGCTATTACTGCACAACCAAATATAAATTTGGGGGGCATATTCTTACAAACTAATGAATGCTTAAAAAAAATAAAAACAACTCTAATAACATCAGGAGAGTCTTTTAAACCCCCACTAATTCAGTTTAATAATCAGAAAATTCAAAGTATCATTGAAGGATTTAATATCAAAGAAACTGAAGATTTTGATTTAAGATTATCCTCATTTTCCTTAAGTTTTTCAGAAGCTATATCCCTAGAGTTAAAAAGAGTTCTAAATAATATTTCTGTAACAATTCCAGATTTAAAATATGCTTTTGTAACTATTGAAGGAGGCTTTATTGCTTCTAAAATCTTAAAAAAAGTCGATGTTGATAATGATAAATTAGACAAAATATCAGCGATGAGTTATTCACTATTCCAAACTGCCAATCGATGTGCTTGGTTATTAAAGAAGATGCAAGCAGAAAGGATTCTGCTTGATTGTCAAAATTCATTTCAATTTATTGATGGGTTAGGAAAAACAATTTTTAGTACAGAAATTGGCAAGCTTAGGCAAAAATTAGGTTTAATACGACTAATTCTTCCACAATTTTCAAAAAAAATTGATACTCTTATTAAAAGAGCATCAGAAATTCAGGAACATCAAACTTTTGACATCAAGAGAATGTTAGGAGAATTAGTAATTAAATAAGTAGGTGAGATTATGAATTTTTTTAAATTCTTAGATCAATTAAAGCGAAATCATAATTCAATAATATTATATTGTTTGTTAGATAGAGTCCCAATAATAGTTTTAGGAGAAGATCCAAACAAGATAGATGAGTTTTTAATTGAACTTTCTGAACTTGTTCATTTTCGTAAAGAATATGTATTTTATACTGATTTTATTTCTAAAGCAGATTATGAAAATTTAATTTCAAATGAAAATATCGACTACAATTATCAACGTGCTCATGTTCGATGCCCTTGTAATGTTGCATTTAAAGCCTTAAGTCAATTTGACAATCTTCATTCATGGCTTATTGGTTTAAAGATTCCAAAAAAAAAAAACGAATTAATTTACATTAAAGGCATAATAAAGAAAAATACTAGCGTTATACTTTACATTACAATTACATCTAATACTATTTCAATAGAGATTGAAGGTCTTAATTTAAATTTACTTGACTTAACACTTGAACAAAATATATTTAAAAAAATTTCTCAAGATACTGAAAAATCAATAGCTAAAATGAAAAGAGTATTATCAGATAAAATAACCACCAATCAACTTGATAAAGATTTACTAAAAACACTGTTAGATTTTGAAGAAGAAAAAAATGAATTAAAAAAAAATATATTTAGAAGAGAAATCCAAAATTTTTATTCAGGATCAAAAAGAGCATTTTTTATCTTATCTAGATTGAATTTAGTAAATAGTATTGGAATTCAGACGCGTGTAGGTAGTAAAACACTGCTAGAGACAATAGATTATGAAGAAGCACCAATAGAAAGAATATGTTCATTTATTAAGAAAGAATGGGGAGATAATTATTTAGATTTAATCGAGGATGGAAAAAAAGCTTTTATTGGTGATAAAATTGTCTCTCTTTGGGGTTAGAAAATATCATGATTTTTAATTATGAAAATAAAACCTTACAAGTTAAAGTAGTGTATTATGGTCCCGCAATGTCAGGAAAAACTACATCGATAAAATCTCTTTTCTCTTATTTTAATAAAGAAGATTCGGTCAAATCAATTGATAGTTCGGTCGGTCGTACTTTATTTTTTGATTTTGGTGTCTTAGAATTTAAAGGAATCGAATGGAGTTTAAAGTTTTTAATCTATTCAGCAACAGGCCAAGATTTTTATGCAAGTACTCGCCCTGCTACATTGGACGGAGTAGATGGTTTAATATTTGTCGTTGATTCTCAAGTTGAACATTTAGAACATAATATCAGATCTTGGAATGAATTAAAAACAGCATTTAAATCTAAGTTTTATCATATTCCTATAGTAATCTCATTGAATAAGTGTGATTTATTAAATACACTAGAAAAGAATGGATTTTTATCATATATAGACTTTAATAAGTTTAGACACATTTCCTTTAAAAAGACGATAGCGATAAACGGAAAAGGTGTATTAGATTCTTTTAGTGAATTAATTAAATTTCTCTTTCCACAATTGAAGTTTAATCTTAATATTAATAATTAATTCTTGGTTCTTTTTTCATTTTCAATCTTTTGATACATATTTTTTGAGATCCTTTTTATATAACCTTGTAAATAAAATTGCTTTAATAAATTTCTTACTTTACGTACTTGTAAAGCGTCAATACCTAAAGTACTCATTAATTGAAAAATTGAAAATTGTTCAGGTAAATTATCCTTTATATTATTATACAAACCCGTTTTATCTTCACGTTATTTTTTTACTATTTTACTCAAACAAAATGAAGAGAGCTATTTATATTTTATCTAAATTACTGAAAAGTTATTAAGGGGGAGTTTAGGTTTTTATAATCCTCAAAGTAACTATAACTTATCATCCCTACTTATCGTAGATCATCCTTGTCTAGTTTTTTTCATCGAATATTTACAACCCTCTTTAACTCCCTAGATTCCTCTTGTTTATTATAAGCTTTGTTAATTAGATAAGAAAAATGGCAATTTATGCATATAAATAAACTATTGCTTATAAGTAATATTAAGAAATCTAAAAATCGCGAAATTCTTTAAAATTGTCTCCGATTGGGGCTTCTCCGTCACCATAAATCTGGTACAATCCTGTTCTTCTAGCACATTCAGAGAAACTACGATAGATATTTCTTCTTTGTTCATATAAAGCACAAGTTTTATATAATATAGGATTCCAAATGTACAGTTTATGATCAGGTTCATACCAAAGTTTTTCATCTTTTAATACTTGTTTAAAATCTTCTTCTCCTATAACTTCAGTGAGATCTTGTTTATTAAGCATTACAATTAGGGGAATTTCTTTAATTAATTTCCCTCTTGTTACATTTTTCAGTTCTTTTAAAGATTCTATATTATCTTCGAAAAAATGAGTTTGAGAATCAACTGTAAATATAACTCCGTCAGTTCCCTTAAATATCTTTTTTCTTAAAGGTGAAAACCTTCTCTGACCCGCGACGGTATATACATGATAAAAAACTTTTCCTCGACTTTTTTGCTTTGTAGACTGAAAGATTCCTCTATCAAAATATAATGTTGATCCAGAAGCCATAGAGATTTTTGTTAAGTTTCCAGTAGGTTCAATATCTTTTTCATTTTCTTTAGTATACCTATAAAGCGTGTCTACAATTGTAGTTTTTCCTGAACCTGCCATCCCCCAATATAAGATTTTTATATATACCTTATGATCTGCTGTAAACCGTACCATTAAGAATCTTCCCTTAATTATTAAATTTTAAAATAAATAAAATTGTTCTTTTAAATATATTTAGTGAAGAATTTAAAAGAGAATTATTCTATTAATTTTTATTAAAATATATTAATAGGTATTATTATAATTTAGCATTTATAATTCCTTTGTGATATCTTAACTTTTTGTTAAATCTAGTAAATTGTGAAAAAATCTCTGATTTTTCAAAACGCAAAAATTTTCATTCAAATTCTACAAAAGTTTTTCCAAGTCTAATTTTATAGTTACACCATAAAATTAATTGACTGTACTTTTCTCCAATATATTCTTCTCTAATAATAAAATTAATAATATCTGAGTACATAATTTCTCTTCTCCCTCTTAGTTTTTTTTTTAGCAAGTTTATAATATCTTCCAATACTTCATAATTACTTATTGAGATCTTTTTAAATTTTTTTAGGTCATCTGATATCTGATTCATCACAATTCAATCTCATTAAATGCTTATTCAAACAGAATTTATTCAAATTATAGAATAATATACCTCTGAATTGAATATTTTAAATTCCTACTTTTTTTTTTTACTTTTAATCTTCTCTCCCCTTCTCTAAATAGTCTCATTCAATTTCAGAGAAAATACATTTCTGCCAGCAGTAGGCTCATTCTACAAAATTAATTTAATACAAAGTCAGAATCTTAAATTTAAAGCCTAAACATTAAGGTGATGAAAATTAATTATAATGTAAGTAATGGAGAAAATACTGAAAAGTGTCCAGAATGTAGAGGAAAAGTGATTGTAAATAGTTTTGAAAAAATCTGTAAAGAGTGTGGATTAGTAGTAAACAAGTTTTTTAGGGAATCTGCTTTTATATTCAATGATTTAAAGAATAAGAATACATTGAGTAAGCAATATGTAGCTTTAGGAGAACGAACAGACTTTATAGGGGGATTAGGTTCATATATAGATTATGAAAAATCTAAATATTTAAAGGATAAAAATGGAAAACTTTTACCTCCAAATGAGCAAAAGTTATTTAGGAGATTAAAAAAAAACTATGCACAATTTTTACGTATTAAAAATCATGAAACAGAGTATAGAGTTTTCAATATTTTAAACAAAATTTCATTATATCTTAATCTTAATAAAAATATTCGAAATAATTCTGCTTATTATTACAAAAAAATAATTAAAAATGAAGAAAAAGTAATAAATAACATTTCACTTATAGCATTTTGTATTTTTTACGCTGCAAGAAAAGAGTTTCACAATGCTCCTATAACAATTAATGAAATCTCAAATGCCTTTCAAAATTTCGGACACCGAGTAAATCCTAGGTTAATTTTAAGGGATGGAATAAAGTATAAACATCATTTAAATGATGATTCAAAACCTCATAAAAGTGAAGATTATCTCATTAGACTAATTGATGAAGTAATCAAACACGAATATCTAAAAGAAAGATTATTGAGAAAAGGTGTACTATGGTCTGAGAGTGAATTTCAAAATAATTTAATAATGAAATGTCGTCAAATTCTAAAAAAATTACCTATATGGCAGAGAGGTGGAAGAAATCCGTTTATTCTAACAGGTGCGATAATTTATCTTGCAGATAAATTATTAGCTAAAGAATATGGCCAAAAAGCAATTTTAACCCAAAAAATTATTTCTAAAGCCACTAAAATCGCAGAATATTCTATTAGAGACCACTATGTAAATCTTTTGAAGCCAATGTTTATGAAATAATGATAATTCCAAATTTTTAATTGAAATTCGTTTGTCCTAAATGATTTTTATTTTTTGCTAAGGACCCATCAAAGTTAAAGAAAAATAGTTATGTTCATCTTAAATTTTTTAAATTATATAATTTTAATAATATTAACTTAATAGAATACTTTTAAAATAGACTTTTTCTGCTTCTGTAGTGTAGTACGGTCAATCTAATATAGTTGCCATTAAACTATAATTAGGATTAAGCATACGAGGCTCTCACCCTCGGGACCCGGGTTCGAATCCCGGCAGAAGCATTAATTATTATATATCGTCTCGAAATTCTTTGTTAATTGATCTAAATAATGTTCCTGCTCGTAATTGCCATTGCTTAATAATTTTTCTGAAATGAAATTTTGTTAAGGATTTCAAGACAGTTTAACAAAATTTTAGTATAAGTTTTAATTAGCTGTAATTGAGTTTCATTTTTCAATTTTTTAGTAATTATCTCTATTTTTTCTAATAATGTTTCTTGTAATGAGTATAATAATTTAATTTGCCTGTTATGATGTTTGTTTTCTTGTTCGCTATAGTTCACCTCGGTTTTTTTAATAGCTTCATCTTGAAATGAGTTCTTATTGATGAATAATACATTTCGATTGCATGTCGGACAAAAAGTGTTATTGTCCTTATTTCGAAATAGTGGATTATTACATACTGGACAAGCTATATTAAGCATTGTGTTTCCAGATCTTAGAAGATCTGCCATTTTTTTTATATTATCGTTAATTTTTATCCCAATTGATTTTAGAATTATTTATATCTTTATTTTTGAAAGAAGTAAGTTATTTTAATAAGTTATTCCTTTTCTTTAATTTTTAGTAAATTTACAATATATCCTGAGATTCTATTTCTTAAGTGCTTTGAATCTATTTCAAGATATTTGTCCAATAATTTTTTATTTGTTTCAAAATCGGTCGTAAATACATTTGGGTATTTGTTTATTAATTCTTTCGACACATTTTTAATTAAAACAGTTCTTACTTTACCCATCTCAATTACATATAATATACTTTTCTTATTTTGAAATTAAATATTTAACAAAATAAATTTTTTTGGAATTATTTGGGTTTTTATATATTAAACTAGAAAATCATGCTGTGAAAAAAAAATATGTGATTGTGCTTCCAATTTTACTAATTGCAGAATTTTTAGCTATAATCAATCCTGTAAACGCTTTTAGCTGTAATTTAATCACTCTAGAAACAAATCAAACTGAATATTATATTAATGAAGATATTAAAATAAATGCATCTTGGGAGTTATTTTATAATCCTATAAATGAAATCGCATATACTCAGATTCATATAGTAAATAGTTCTGATCAGATAATTTGGAATTCTTCAAAAAACAGTCAAATTGGAACTTATGAACAAAATTGGACAGTGAACATTGAAGAATTTGATCTAGATTTTAAAAATGATTCCTATATACTCTTTGTAAAGTTTTTTATCTATTATTTTCATATTGATACAACAAATACTATGAGTATTTACCTAGAAACAATAGAAATTCGAATCATGAAAAGAAATATATCATGCGAGTTAATTGGATATAAAAACCACATAAAATTGGGTGAAAATTTATTTTTTATAGCAAAATTTTATGATGAAAATTCAGAAATTAGTCAGAATTTAAGTAATCAAACTGTTCAATTTTTGATACTCTTTGAGGATTTAATTATACACCAATGCAACTATACAACAAACAATTCTGGATCAATTAATATTTACCTAACATCGCTCATACACTTAAAGCTAGGCAAGAATATTCTAACTTTTTCAATAACAAATAATAAGCTATATAACAATTCAAAATTCATTTATGAAATAATAGCAGAAAAAAATGATCTAATAATTGATATTTTAGCATTTAATGATTATTTAGCTAAAGGTGAAGACTTAGAAATAAAATTGTCTTGTTATTATTACATTAATCAATCCGTAAAATGGCTTGAAAATTATAACTTTTTAATAAAGATCTATGATAACAAAACTTTAACTTATATCAATGAATTTGAAACAAATAAGATTGGAATTTTAGAAATATTAATTTCTCAAGATTCTTTCAATGCTAACCAAACAAATCAAGATTATACTGTTAATATCTTTTTTAATGGAACCTATTCTTTAGATAATAAAACATTAATTCTAACTCTTAAATTAAATCATGGTATTATTTCCGAAACTCAAAATTCCTTTCAAATGACAATCTTTTCTTTCACATCCGTTCTGATAGTAGTTTTGATCCTTTTATCATATGTAATAATAAACAAAAAAAGTAAAAGTGAAAAATTGCTTTCAGAATTGGTCATTAGATATTAAAATTAAGATATAAAAAAACTTAAAATTCAATTGAAAGATATAAATAAAAATATCAATATTACTCTTATTTAAATCTAAGGAAAAACCTAACTACACCATTAGCAGTTTATAACCGGATTAGATTTAAACAAGTTCGATTTTTTTAAGAAGAAATCAATGCTAATAAATTGAAAATATTTCACTCCTTGTGATAAAAAATTAATACTCTGTTCCTAATTATAAGCGAATGATTTCTTAAATCACCATAAAATCGCATCATATTTATTACAGGGTTATGGAGTACTTTGAAGAATTATTAAAGAGACCTTCAATGTTCAAGGATGAGAGTAAGCTTGATATATATTATATCCCTGATGAATTACCACATAGAGATAAAGAGCTTTCATTATTATCTCAACTTTTTTTAGGATTAATAACAAATCCAAATTCAATTTCAAGAAAAATTTTAATAACTGGAAAAACTGGAATAGGAAAAACCGTTACGGTGAAGTTATTTGGAAAATTATTAGAAAATGCAGCGAAAAAACGAGATGTAGATATAAAATATGCTCATGTTAATTGTAGAAAAGAAAGAACTAGCTATCAGGTCTTAATCAAGTTAATTCAATCACTAAACAACAAATTTCCGAAAAGGGGTTATTCTTCACAAGATTTATTAGACATATTAATTGAATATCTTCATCGTTATAATATGCATATTTTAGTTGTTCTAGATGAATTAAGCTATTTAATAAATAAACATGAAGATTTAATTTATTCATTAACCCGAATTAATGATGACACCTTAAAAGGTGACCAAAGATTATCAATTATAGGAATTGTTAGAGATCTTTCATGTTTAAACAATATAGATAATAGTACGATGAGTACACTTCAAAGAAATATAATAGAATTTAAAAAATATACAAAAACTCAAATTTTTGAAATTTTGAAATATAGAGCAGAAATTAGTCTTAAAAAAAATGTCTTATCTGATGAAATTCTTAAAATGATCTCGGAAATTACTTCTAATTCTAGTGATATTCGATGTGGATTAAATATTATATGGAGGTCATGTAAGATCGCTGAAAGTAAGAAATTAAATTATATTAGCGCCGAATGTGTTAGATTAGGAAATCAAGATTTACTTCCATATTCAACTTTAGATATTTTAGAGTATATGAATTCTCAAAAACTCTTTTTCTTACTTGCTATTATTAACGCTTTAAATAGTTATGATGATATTAAAATATATTTTAGTGATGCTTTGAAAAGATACTATATGATATGTGAAAATGTAGGATTAGATCCAAGATCCAAGTCTCAACTTTGGAATTATCTCCAAGAATTCAAGAGGGAAAACCTAGTAACTACAAAAATCATTGGTGAAAGAATAAAAGGAAGACGTGCTATAATTGAAATTCCTAACATAAGTTTACCTAATTTAGAAAGAAATATGATACAAATACTGAATTCGAAAGGATTTAAAATATGATTATTAATAAAACTGAAAAAAAAAACCTAATTGAAGATTTATTAGGATCACGAGCTAGAGTTAAAATCTTAAAAACTTTAGCTCGATATGAAGAATTAACTATTTCTTTAATAATAAAAAAAACCAAGTTGAATTATTCTTGTGTCTTGAAACATCTAAATTTTCTTAAGATAAATAATTTAATCCAAGAAAAGAAATTTGGAAGAATAAAAATCTTTAGGTATAAATCAGAAAATATGAAAGCGAGAAGTTTAAGAAAATTTATAGAAATTTGGGAAGGAGAATTTTAATATTATGAACTTTTTGATTTCTTTTTTTCTTATTTTTTACATTAGCATGGTGTTTTTCTTAACATTATTTTATGATATAAAATATCGTAAAGTTCCAAATCATTTTTTTAAATTATCATTTAGCTTTACTTTTATTCTAAATATATTTGAGTATCTAATTTACTTCAATAATTTACTAATATTTATTCTTGGTAAATTTTTTTTTTTATAATTACTTTTCTTCTTTCATTTCTGTTGTTTAATTTAAAAATAATCGGTGGAAGTGATGGAAAACTTATAATATTAATATTTCTTACTCATCCTTTAAATTCCTTAAATCTTAATTTTATAACATCGTTTTTTTTATTGTTTTCATTGTGTTTTATTTTGGTATTCATACAAAATTATACTATAAATTCAATTTTTAAAAATAATTGTTCATTCATTACTTTTTTTAGCCTAAATTTAAAATTATCAATTTTCAAGAAATTTTATATCAAAAGTTTTTATAAATTTTTGAATTATTCAAAATTAAACGATTATAAAGAAGACAAAACAGTTCTCAAGTCGATTTTATTGGTTTTTAATAATAAAAAAAAAAAGTTCCAAGTACTAATTCAATATCGCCCACCACTCATTTTAATAATTATAGTTTCATATATATTTAACTATTTTATTAAACTTACAATTTAAAGTTTGAATATCGGATTAATTTTAAATTTAATAATTTTTATTAAATTAATGAATCTTAATAATTATTTTAATGTGAAAAATCAAAAATGGAGATAGAAAAAACAAGGGAAACTTCATGGAAGATTCAACTAAAAAACAAAAATGACAATATTGAAATAACTTCTGTGGAGATTAGTGGTGAAGTTCAATTAATTAAATTAGCACTTTTGAATAATGATAATACAGTGAAAGTTGAGATGAATAAAGAAGAATTCTTTAATTTTCTCTCTTTAATTTCAGCTTTTAAAGATGTAGTTATTGGAGAAGAGTCTCTAACAATCGAAGAAGAAATGGATTTAAATGATAATCATAAAGAGATTCAGGAAAAAATTCCAAATTTGGATGATAATTTATATCAATTGCACACAGAATCTGCTGAAAAAAATATTGAGAACGATGACCATGAAAAATTAAATCCGGAAGAATGGGATCCTTGGTAATTGTTTTAATTTATTCTATTCGTTCTATTTTATATTCGCAGAAATCCAGATTGAAATCCTCTAAGCAACATTGATTTTCAGAAACATTTACCCTATATAGGGCAAATTCTCCTATACCTGTTAATAAACCTGTAATAAAATAACAAAAGTATTTTGATTTATTTTCCAATTGTGAAGAAATATTATGAAATAAATTTATGATAATTAAATCTTCAGTAATCTGTTTTAGTACAAAACGACCCCATCCATGATTACTTAATATGTTACAACATTGATTCAATAAATCTTCTAATGTTTTTGATTTTAAATTTTCGTCCCAATTTTGTATTAAATTCCAACCGGCTTTCTTACCAAGCCAAACTAATAATGATTTCACTCCCTCTCCATAAATTGATGATAAGATATCGATTACCTGAGGAGGAAAAAATACAAACCGATCATTATAGAGATGATACTCACCTTTATTATATTTGAGTCCTTTTAATTTTATGTTTCTCATAATTATTATCAGCGTTTTTTCTTATATAATATTTTCTAACAATATTAGAGTCTATGAAATCCTAGTTTTGTTAATTATGCGATATAGAGAGATTGCAAGAAATATTAGAAAATAATTTGAGCCCTTTAAATAATTTATAATGCAAATAATTTAGAATATGCTTGAATTTAACATTCTTTTAATTGAAATATTATTTATTCTAGGTATATTTATATTTATCTTTATATATTCCCTATTTTCTGTAAGTTTACCTACGACTTTAATTTGTTTCCTAATTTTTCTAATTCTATTGATTCCTTTTTATTTAATTTCAGAAAATCTAGAAATTATAGTATATATATATAATTTGGAGCGTTTAACGTTTTTCGAATACTTTTTTTTTTATTCTACTCTTATTATTGTTTTTATTGGATTATATTTGGTAATAGAATCAATTTATCTTATCGTCCTTTCCTAAACAGATAAAAAATTCTTTTATATGAAATTTAATGTATTTAAAAAGGATGATAAGAAAGTTAAAATGAAAATGAGGTTAGCTATAAAGATTATTAAAAATCTCTTCCGATATTTAATTATTTTTAAGAAATTGTTGGAAGTAAT
The DNA here is from genome assembly GCA_048939445.1 of Promethearchaeota archaeon. Taxonomy (GTDB): domain Archaea; phylum Asgardarchaeota; class Lokiarchaeia; order Sigyniarchaeales; family SOKP01; genus Loki-b32. The sequence continues at coordinate 12,449 of JBHLPN010000047.1, forward strand.
TGAAATACTCGAAGTAAAAACAAAAAAAATTAAAAGTAAATAATAAAAATTTTTCAAATTAGAAAAATTAAATAAAACGGTAGGAGTAATTGAATTAATATTCCCTGTTATCAATATAAAGAAAGGAAACATGCCTGAGATTGCCCCAATTAAGATTGGTAAAAGAAAAATAAAGAAAAATATTTTGAATTTTTCTCCTTTAATAATAATTTCTAGTTTTCTTTCAAGTTTTTGATGCTTATAAAGTATATTTAAAATCTCGAAGATTTTTTTAGTAGAATAATAGGGATTTTCCGATACAAATTTATCGATAAGATCTAATACTACAGTATATCTTATAGAGTTTAGCTTTAACTTAAAAAATTGTATTATGTCGTGAAATGAGCAATTAAAATTTAAAAGTCTAGATAATTGATTTTTAATCATGTGTTCCAGCACCATATACAAATTTTTATTTTGTGTAAATGCCCTTTGAAAAGCTTTTTCAGGAGATAAATTATTTTTTAAATTTATGGCAAAGCCTTTTAAAAACAATAAAAAGTCATTAAATTTTTTCTTTTCTAAGCCAGAATAATCGTTTAAAACACCAATCATATATGTATTTCTTCTTATAAATTTACGACATAAGAAATTTAAGATAAATAAAAAGAAAGGAATAAGAAAAATTAGAATAAGTACATTTATTATTTGAAATAATATCAAAAAACACAGTCCTATAGGGAAAAATACACCAATAAAAAATATAATACTTATTTTTGATTGAATTTCTCTTAAATAAATTTTAAAATTTTTTTCTAATGTACTTTCTGTAAGTTTATCGAATTCATAAGTATTATCAAAATTATTTATTAACAAGTTTTTTAAATATAGATTAAAATCCCTTGATGGAGTTAAAATTTTCATTAATTCATTTTCAGGTATTTCACCTTCGTGAATTTTTATTAAAATTTTTTTAAAACTACCAGAAATTGGTAATTTATATTCTTTGATTAACCTTATAAAGGTTAAATAAAGATCAGAATTGGGTTTTAATGTTTTTTTGATTAATGAAAAGTCAATCTTGATTAAATAAAGAAAAGCATTGATTTCTGCTTCCCTTTTATTAATGTCATGATAAAGAATTAAATCGAATCGGTAAGAAAGCATAAGAGACAAAATTGTTGAATATAAAAGTATTATAATAATATTTAATTTTATTGTAGCTATTGAGAATAATACAGAAATGATAAATAGATCGGA
>JBHLPN010000281.1:0-4279 GCA_048939445.1 Promethearchaeota archaeon
CCTGTATCGTCTTACAATGCCATATGGATATGGTTTGCGAAAAGCAAGAAAGTTCTCAACACGATTTTTTAAAAGATCCGTTAAAATTGGCAACTATTGAGATTGGGGGTGAAAAATGGCTAACTGCAGACGGCACAACATTAGGGGCAGATAACGGAATTGGAATAGCGTATCAATTAGCCATCATGAAAAAAATATATAACGGTGAATTAAATTTTGGTCCTTTAGAATTTGAATTATTATTTACTACTAGCGAAGAACGTGCGCCATTTGGGGTTACGTTAATGGATTCAAGTTTAATAAGAGGAGAGTACCTGATAAATCTTGATGGAGAAGAAGAGGATATTGTTTTTATTGGTTCTGCAGGTGGTATTATATATAAAAGTGAGGTGAAAATCAATAGGATTTCATTAGACCGAGAAGAAAATTATATGATCCCAATAAAGATTTCAATTTCGGGTTTATTAGGAGGACACTCAGGTGTGGACATTCATAAAGGTCGAGCAAATTCTATCAAATTGATTACTCAAATACTATGGAAATTAAATAAGAACCATGAATTGTACATAAATTCTATAGAAGGCGGGAATGCTATGAACAGTATCCCTAGAGAATCTCAAGCTATAATTTTTGTCAAACTTCAAAATTATAATAATATTATCCATGATATAAAAGAGATAGTAAAGATATTTAAGAAGAATTTTAATGATGTTGAAACAGATCTAACTGTACTTGTAGATAAATTGGATAATTTTAAAGAAACTTCCGTTTTCCCTGAGAATTTAAAAAACACATTATTGGATTTCTTATATATTTATCCTTCTGGACCAATATCATTTCATCCAATTGATAAAGATTTAGTACTCACATCAACAAATCTAGGGATAATCAAATCAACAAAAGACCTAATTGAGATGGAATTTTTCCATAGAAGCCTTTCAAATTATGAATTGGAGAATATAGATGAAAAAATTAAACTATTGTTTAAATATTTTAACTTAGATCCAGAAATAACTCAACTCTATAAAGGTCCTTGCTGGACTCCAGATTATAACTCTAATTTTGTCAAGTTAGCAAAAAAAGCATATAAAGCATTATACAATAAAGATATTGAAATTCACGCTATTCATGGAGGATGTGAATGTGGGGAATTTAAACAGTATTTTCCAGATATGGAAATGATAGCAATTGGACCTACTATTGAGGATGTTCACTCCCCTAGTGAACGCTTAAAAATCAGCAGCGTAGATAGGATATGGAAATTTTTAATAGCATTTATTACGAATTTATGTTAAAAGTGTTAAGATTAAAATATATTCTGGTTTAATAGACCAATTTGTTAAAATTTAAAAAAAGAAATAAAAAAAATATAGTTAAATAAAATTTTCTATTCATAAGTTAGAAGTGGGCAAATAATTTTACCACTTGTTTTAAAAACTTTTAGCTCTTCTTTTGTTAGTGTTTTGCCTTTCAATTCACAAGTAGAACAATTCCACTCGTATTTTTTTCGATCATCACTATCAATTATGACTCCAGAATCGAAATTATGCTTAACACCACATGTAAATTTTTGCATATTTTACCACCAGATTAATTTACTGGTTTTTTTTGAACAAACCTCCAGATTATTTTTTTAATATCTGAACGAAATATCATTTATTTATTCTGTATTAATTATAATATCCATTTTAACTATTTAAACTTTCCCCACTTTTTTCCCACTTTTGTAAATAACGTAACGACAAAAAATAAGCGATTAATAAAACTATCAAATGATGAAAAAAATGAACAAAACATACATTTTAATATAAAAGACTGAACAAATCTAAAAAATTTTAAAACTTGAATTTAAGCTTTTAGAATTCAACTGAACAATATTTAGAAAATAAACCAGTTTATGGTTTTGTATAAAGATATATATATCGATGTAAAGTTTATTCAACATCAATCAGAGCAAGAGAAAGACCCTTCTAAACTACAATAACGAATTCTGATCGATAAGTTTAAATATGAATGTAAATAAATATTACATAAGCAAGTAAGATTTCAAAATATTATATTTTGAGATTTGAAAAGCCAAAATTTTAGTATAACTATAATTTACATAAATAAATATTTAAAATAAAATGGAGGAAAAATAAAATGAGTCAAAAAGATTTTACATATCAAGGAGGAATTTCTCGAAATTATGCGAAAAAAACCATACTTAAAATTAGTATTGGTTATATTATATTTTATGCATTATGGACGTTTTTAACGTATTTTGGATTTTATTTTTTTGAAATATATACATTCGATATCTTTCTTTGGCTAACAATTTATTCTGTGTTGTTGCCCTATATTATCGTTTTACTTTTTTCACTCTGGTATCTATATAAATATGTAAAACTGTATTCTTTTGAAGTATCAGAAAATAACCTTATTATTCGTCATGGAGTTTTTACGAAAAAGAGAGTAACAATTCCTTATACTCGAGTTCAAAATATTAATATTGCTAGTGGTGTTTTCGATAGATTATTCAAAACCTATACTGTAAAGGTAGAGACTGCTGGAGCCAGTGGTGCGGGCGGGGGAGGTGGTGGAGGTTATGTTCGACCCGAAGGACTTATTCCCGGACTTGAGGATCCTTACATAATAGAGAACAAGATAAAAGAAATGATGACAAAATATTCTCAAATTCCAAGTGGTTTAGAGGATAAAATCTTTAAACCTGAAGAACTTGCTTTTGATAATTTTATTAGTTACATCCTTTCGAAAATGCGGGAAGGAAAACTTTTAAAGACAACAATTAAAGAAAAAAGAGAAAATGCTAATATAACAGCTGCTGTTTTAGCTGAAAAAGTAGGTGTCCCGATTCAAACCATAAATTACTTAGAAGAAGGTCGATATAACCCTAGTTTAGCGTTAGCGTATAGAATTGCGGAAGTACTACAGTGTAAAATAGAAGATTTGTTTAAATTGGTATAAAATTCAATATTTTTTTTGTTATTATTATGATTATTCTAACTCCAAAAAGAGTAAAAGATTGGTGAGAATGGTTGAAATTTAAGAAAAAAATCGCTTCAAGAGTAAAGCAGTTCAGGGAGGAATTAGAATTATCCCAGTTAGAATTAGCTAATCTTGTAGGGGTTTCTCGCCAGACAATATACTACTTAGAGCGGGGTTCATATAATCCATCCTTGACGATATCTTTTAAATTATCGGAAATCTTGGAAAAACCTATAGATGAGATTTTTTATCAGGAACCAATAATTAAAGATATCTTAGAGAGCAAATCATTAGCAGATTTAAGAGAGATTGCGGAAGTGGCTGGTATCAACCTCGAAAAACTAGCTTCTTTGAGCGAAATAGATGACGAACAGCTGACCTCAAGTTTTAACGATAGTATATTAGTTAAAATTGCAATGGGATTAGGAATGGAGTTTGAGGATCTATTCGAGAAAGAGGCTGAAAATTAAAAATATATAAAAAAAAGTAAAACAAAATAAAAATTTTGGAAGTGATAAAAAAAATGGAAAAAGTGGCAATAGCAACCCAAGATCTCACAAAGACTTTTGGTGATATTGTGGCAGTACGAGACTTAAATATTGAGATCGCATATGGTACTACGTATGGACTGTTAGGGCCAAATGGAGCGGGCAAAACTACAACCGTCAGGATGTTAAATGCTATTATTTCCCCCTCAGACGGTACAGCCTTTGTAGGGGGTTATAATATTCTCACCCAAGCTAATGATGCGAAGATGATCTGTGGATTTCTACCGGAATCGCCTGGATTATACTCAAAATTAACTGCTAAAGAGTTCTTGGAATTCATTGGTGAGCTGTATTATTTACCAAAAGCAACCATATCCGGTCGTATTGATGAACTTATTGATATGTTTGACCTTGAGGGGCGGGAAAACGACTTGCTTGAGGGATATTCTCGTGGTATGAAGCAAAAAGTATGTTTGTGTGCAGCATTAATTCAGGATCCCAAGATTGTTTTTCTGGATGAGCCAACGTCTAATCTAGATCCTGTAGCGGCAAGAATGGTTAAGGACCTCATTTCTGATTTGGCAAAGAAAGCAGATAAGACAATTTTTATATGTACTCATCTGCTTGATGCGGCTGAAGAACTCTGTGACATTATAGGAATTATCAATAAAGGAGTATTGGAATTACAAGGTAGCCCTAGAGAAATTATAGAATCTCAAAATGCAAAAGATTTAGAGGACGCATATCTTAAGATTATGGGTGCAACTCATATGGAGGACTTATTATCCTGGCGCGAAAATGGC
>JBHLPN010000282.1:0-4272 GCA_048939445.1 Promethearchaeota archaeon
AGAAATAGCCTTGTATCACGTCCTTGAATTGTTCTGGAAAAACTAATACCTTCCTTTAACTCAACTTTAGCAGCAGTATAACTTATTGAATAGGCACCTATAATAGTAATTATTCCTAATAAAAATGCATGTGTAATCAAAAGAATATTAAGAGAGTAAAATGTAAGCCCTAAAAATATGAAAACATCAACATAACGATCTATCACTGAATCAAAGAAACCTCCAAAAAAAGAAGTTCTCCCATTAGCACGGGCTACTTCCCCATCAGAACCATCAATGATACTTGCTATTTGAACAAAAACTCCTCCCAAAAAAGGAAAATTCAAAAAAAAAAATATTGAACCGATAATTCCAGTTAACGCAGATATAATAGATATTAAATTTGGGTTACAATTTGGCCAAAAGTGTAGAATTAACTTTGTTAATGGACGAGAAAAAGGTCTGTTTATATATTTTGAAACCAGACCATCACCTTTTGCTGGCATTTCTATCAATTATTTCCTTATAAAATTATCTGTTCATAATTACTAAAATTTTATAGGATTTAATATCTTTTATGACTGTGTGATAGGAATTTCAATTCGAGCTAATTGGGATTTTGAAAAAATTTTAAATTCAATAATAGATTTGAATATTGATTTCTGTGAAATTCAGTTAGATAATCCAATATTTAAGATCAAAGAGCATCAAAGTAAAGCTATAAAACTTATTGATAAGTTATTTTCAAAAGACTTACAACTTTCTTTCCATTTATCCTTTATTGATTTGAATATTGCTTCATTAGATAATAAAATACGTTGTCATTCAAGTAGATTACTAAGAAAAGAGATAAAGTTTGTAAAGAAATGGAACCCTCTTTACATTGTTGTGCATACTGGAAAAATTAGTGATACTTTCTATAAAATCCCTTCAATAAAAGAACAGGCTCATAAACAACAAATTAAAACAATATCAGAATTAATAAAAACCTCTAACTCTTATTCAATACCATTTGCAATTGAAAATCGTCAAAAGTCATTAACAACTGGTTTGATTGAAAAATTATGTGATTTTGATTATTATAATCGTATTTTCCCTTCTTTAAACTTTTTGCTTGATATAGGACATCTTAATACCTTTTATTTTGACTTTAACGCATTAATAGAAGATATTAGAAATATATGTGATTTCCCTCTGGTTGGAATTCACTTATCAAACAATTATGGGAAAGATAGTCATGGAAATCTGGAAGAGGGAACAATTCTCTTTATAAAATTGTTTTTAAAAGTACGATGTCTTAAAAAAACCAATCTTATAATTGAGAATAAATCACTAAAAGATGCTTTAAAAAGCTTAGATTTTTTATATAATAAAGTTATAGGAAATACATAAAATATGCTATATAATGAAAAACCGTATCTACATTTGTTTTATTATTATTAAAACAACTATCGATTTAATTAAAATGTTTTTTAACTTTTTAATAAAAAACCAAATCTTATATACCTATTAATCTTATTAATATTACAACATAATTTGCAATTTAAATACGAAGGAAATTCAAAAATTTTTTAATAGTTTTTTTGAAATGAAAGGAGTAATTTTCTACGATTATATCTGCTTGGTTTTGGCAAGAAAAATTAATAAAAACTAAATTTTTGAAATTTAAGCGATCAAAACAATTTTCCTCTATTTACAATTTAAAAATTTCAATGAAAAAGGTGGATTGTGATAATAAATAATAAAAAATTAGAGGGTTTAATTCTAGCAGCAGGATATTCTAGCCGATTTAATTTTATGGATAGTAGATTTAAAAAGTATTTTTTAAAATTAAATAATTCCAATATTTTAGGATATATTATAGCTGGAATGATTAAAACAGGAATAAAAAAAATAAAGATAGTGACTAGTAAAATATTTAATAAATTAAAATATAAAAAAAGGATTTTAAAATCTGTATCTCGACCATGGGTTGATTTAGAAAATCTTGAATTAAATATTATTGAAAATAAGATACCAGAGAGAGAAAATGGATATAGCCTTTTATTAGGTCTTAATAGGATTTCTTCAGAATATACTATACTTTCAATGGCTGATCATATTTTCTCAAAAAATGTTTTTTTTAAAATGACAAGGAACTATAAAAAAAAAGATATTCTTTTAGCAACCGATCCAATGTATAATAAAGGATATTACGACAAGGAGGATGCAACAAAAGTATATGGAGAAAATAAATTTATTAAAAATATTGGAAAGGATTTAAAGAATTATAACCGATTAGATATGGGAGTATTTTTATTAAAGACCAAAAAGATTAAAAAAATTTGTAAGGAAATTGAATCAAATTTTTATAAATTTGGTGTAACAGACGTAGTTATTTCAGCGTTGAATTCAGATTTAAATGTTGGTTATTATGATTTCCCGAATACAATTTGGCTAGATATTGATGATTATAAAAAATATCGCCAACTAAAAAGAATTTTTAATAAAACTTCTCGCATTCATCCTTTTGGCTTAATTCCCTCAGAACATATTGCTTTCAACACGAAAACTACAGAGGTGAATAATGATTAGTAAAATTAGAATTGCTATTGCTGGACTTGGTAATTGTGCTTGTGCTTTAATTCAAGGAATCCAATACTATAAAAGTAAGACAAACAAGGATGCTATTGGTTTAATGCATTGGGATATTGGTGGATATAAGCCAAAAGATGTTGAAGTTGTTGCAGCCTTTGATATAGACCGTAGGAAAGTTGGAACAGATATATCAGTAGCTATATTTCAATCACCTAATTGTACTAAAATATTTTGTAAAGATATCCCCAAAAATGGAGTTATTGTTAAAATGGGTAAAATTTTGGATAGTTTTGCGGAACATATGAAGTATTACAATGAAGACCATACATTTATTTTATCCGATCAAAAGGAATCGACGCAAGAAGAAATAATCCAAGAATTGAAAACTTCAAAAGCAGATATGCTTATAAATTTTCTTCCAGTAGGTTCTGAAAAAGCGGCTAAATTTTATGCGGAATGTGCTTTAAAAGCAAAAGTAGGTTTTATAAACTGTATACCTGTTTTTATTGCGAGTAATTCAATATGGGCTCAAAAATTTAAAAAGCATAACATTCCAATAATAGGTGATGATATAAAGTCTCAACTAGGGGCAACAATAGTCCACCGAATATTGACAAATCTTTTTAAAAAACGAGGTGTAAAACTCAAGCGTACGTACCAATTAAATACAGGGGGGAATACAGATTTCTTAAATATGCTTGATAGACATAGACTAGTTTCGAAAAAACAGTCTAAAACGGAAGCTGTTCAATCACAAACAGAAATTAGATTGAAAAATGAAAATATACATATCGGTCCAAGCGATTGGGTTCCTTGGCAAAAAGATAATAAGGTATGTTTTATTAGAATGGAGGGAAACATATTTGGTGACATTCCGATTAATCTCGAATTACGTCTTTCTGTAGAAGATTCTCCTAATTCTGCAGGAGTGGTTATTGATGCTATAAGATGTTTAAAATTGGCTCTGGATAGAAATCAAGGTGGTGTTTTATATCATCCTTCTTCATTCTTTATGAAACATCCACCAATACAATATAGTGATGATGAAGCATATCAACTGACAGAAGAATTTATAAAAGTCTTCTCAGAAGCAAGAATCCCTCTAATTGATAAAATGATTAAGCAAAATGAACAAAGTACTGATTAATAACTTCAAGATAATTTTAAGCAAATTTTCTTATGATATTTTTCTCTATTATATTGTTATAATCTACAGTGATCATGCATCTTTCCCAAGTTTAATTTCTTTTTATTGAATAAAAATGCCTTAGAATCCTCCAATTTTAATATCGCATTTCTCTTTTCGGCAATAGCAAGAATTACATTATAGATTTCAAGCTTAAAGGAATTACAATAAAAAAGATTAGGGAAGAAATCCGTGAAAGAAGATCGACAGAAGATATTGAGGAATCCGTTTAGGTTGAATAAATTTTTCAATAAAACTAATTAATACTTTTTTTTAATTGTAATATAAATAAGGTAACTAAGACTTTGATGTTCCATTTTTAAGAATTACTAAGGAGAAAATATTCTTTATAAATTATATTTCTAACTTGGCAAGATATGCTTCGAATTTCATTAAATTATTTGTGAGTATGTATAAAAATCATATCGTATCGCTAATTTTTTTAGAAAGCATTTCCTATTTAAATTCAAATAGAAGATTAGCTTATACTAATTATGAATTTTATTGAGGATTTAATACAATTAATAGAT
>JBHLPN010000283.1:0-4263 GCA_048939445.1 Promethearchaeota archaeon
CTCAAACTATTTATATAGATGGCAATGCAGAATGGCAATATTTTAAAGACTTAGGTCGATGCACCGGGCAAGGCACTGTTTCTGAACCATATATAATAAGAGATTTAGTAATAAATGGACAGAATAATTCTGTTAGTTGTATTCGGATTGAAAATTCTGATGTATATTTTGTAATTGAAAATTGTACATTGTTTAATTCTAGGGGAGTAGGGATTGAACTGAATAATGTTACAAATGCGCAATTAATTGAAAATACTTGTTCAGATAATAATTTTGGAATATCCTTAGACCTTAATTCGATCAGTACTGAAATATCTGGTAATTTCATATTCAATAACAGCCAATATGGTATTATTCTAAATAATGCTCAAAATAATCTTATCTTTAATAATAAGTTGATATTGAACAATATCAATGCTTATGATAGTGGAACTAATAATAATTGGGACAACGGAGCTATAGGTAATTATTGGAGTGATTATGGTGGTGTTGATATGGATGAAGATGGAATCGGTGATACTCCGCATACCATTCCGGGACCTGCAGGAAGACAAGATAATTTTCCAATTTATAAAGGTTATATCACTCCTGGTATTGTAGAATATCTACCTTCAGATGAACTTATTAAAATTGGTGTAATTAATGATATGAATCATATGAGTGGACAAAACACATGGAAGGGGGCCTACTTAGCAGCAAAAGAAATTAATGAAGCTGGGGGTGTCTTAATCAACAGTTCTACATTTTATATAGGTCTGGTTTCGCAAAATACTTTTGAATATGAGGAACCTCTTGATATTCAAAAAGCGGTTGATGCTGTCAATAATTTAATTTCTATTCATGATCCAGATTTTATTATTGGAAGTACTCGACATGAGGCTGGAGCCGCATATCTAGAACCTATTATGGATGCCAAAATTCCATTTTTAGGGACAGGGAACACTTTGGAGAATCTTACTCAAAATGTTTTGATTGATCATAATCGGTATAAATATTTTTTCAGGTTATTAATTAATGGATCAAGAGTGGTCACAGAACTACTAACTTTTCAAATATATCTAACTAGTTATTTAGATGCTGTTTTAAGTAGACCTATCAATAAGATTGCATTTTTTTATGAAGAGCTATATAAGTTTCCTGAAATTGTTGACGTCCTAAAAAACTTACTGCCTAGTTATGGGATAGAAACAGTGAAAGAAATTACATACACCTCAAGTACTAGTAAAACTGAGTTTGATCAATATTGGAATGAAATAGATAACGCAGGTGCTCAACTTACTCTTGTTGGATCCTTTTTTTCACATAATGCCAAATTACTCAGTGAATCATATGGAGATGTTAAGCCTCGATGTTTAGTATTTAATACTTATTTAAATGGTACGACGAATACATATTGGACTCAAACTAATGAAGGATGCGAATATGAAATTTCCTATCAAGCGCTCTATAATATTTCAAGGACTTCTCGATCGAAGCCTTTCTGGAATAATTTTGTAAACGAATATAATCATGAACCTGTATTTCAAAGTCAGAGTGCTTATAATGCAATTTATCTTATTACAAATGCGACTAAGGATAGTCAATCATTGATCTCTCATAAAATAGTTGATAGCTTAGAGAAAATTAATACAGGTAATACATTTCCTGGAGTTGCCGGAAAAATAGCATTTATATCCTCTCATGATCTTTATACTGGTTTAGGTTATGGTTCGGGCTTAATGTGTCAATGGCAATCAGGTGGAACTAAAGTAGTAATTCCAAATGGGAATTTAATCTATCTTGATTCCTTAGCAACTGGTAGTCTACAACCCCCGGATTGGGGTGTTAATATTCGATTTACAATAAATTCTCCAATTGAAAATAATAACTTTACAGAAATCTCCCCCTCTTTCAATCTTGAGATTTTAGATCCAGTGGATAAAATGTGGTATACATTCAATACTGACCCTACAAAACACTTTTTTCCTACTACTACTGGATCAATTGATCAAACGGCTTGGACAGCATTATCTGATGGTGTTAATAGAATAAATTTTTACGCGAACGACAGCTCAGGAGACACTTATAGAAGATATGTTAATATAATAAAAGACACTTTACCACCAAATGTTACAGTTGTATCCACTGGATCGGATGATGACACTTTTGGAAATGAACCACCGACAATATTTCTTAATATCTCGGATACTTCGGGTATAACAGAAAGTTATTATAGTTTGGATGGAGGTCATACACGAATCCCATTTACGGGTAATGTAGTAACAATTAATCAAACACTCTGGGATATGTTAGGAGAAGGAATAGTGACTATAACTTTTATTATTATTGATGCAGTTGGTAAACAAACAACTATAGAGAAAGTGGTATATAAATTTTTGGATACTGGTGACAATTTTCTTATATATATTATTATTGGAGCATCAGCAGTTGCTTTAGGAGTTATGAGTACTATAGTCTATACACAATACAGAAGAAAAAAACGTAGAAAGACTGAATGGATTAAATTAAAAAAGAAAAAGGGTTTAATCTCACCAGAACTAGCTGTAGGAAAATGTTTGATTTTCATAAGTTATGCAACGAAAGATTCTGATATGTTTCAAATCCCGTTAATTACCGATATTTTAGTTCAATATCCAGAGATCGACGACATCCTTTATTGGGAATCTGATATGCATGATGATATTTATGAATATATGGATGACAACTTAAAACTTTGCTCAGTTTTCCTTCTGTTTTGCACAGAAACTTCTCTTTATTCTGAACCTGTTAAAATGGAGTGGCGTTCAGCTTTGAAATTGGATAAGAAGATAATTCCGATATTCATTAACCCAAATGATATCCCTCCATTATTAACCACAAAGTTAGGAGTACAATTTAATGAAAGTGAAGTTTATGATTCAATAGAAGCATTATACCAAATGATATTAAAAAAATTAGAGATAACATCTACAAGAGAGTTTTGCAACTATCTGATCCCAAAATCGGTATCTCAAGAATACTTTGAGGAACAAACAGCACCAATGATCAAGAAAGACATTGTAATTGAAAGTGATATTCCTGTTAACGATTTACAGCCACAACTTATTTCAATTTTAGAAAAGAATAACTTTCAATTCCTCAAGAAACCAATTGAAACCAAAAGACATGAAGAAAAAGATGTATCTGACGAAAATTTAAGTGAAACGCAATTAACATATCTAAGATTTTTTGCTGAAGATAAATTTGAAAAACAAGAAATAGGGTTATCTGTTACTATTCAAAAAGTTGAAGATTACAAAAATAAAATATATCTTAGAGTTATGGGAAATAAGGAATGGATGATTAATGCTATTTCAAGTGATTTAGATAATAAATTCTATGTACTAAAAATGGTTACACAATTATTAAGAGAATACTCAGGAAAAATTGAAAATTTCTTGGATCAAATTGAAAATCTTGACGAGTTTCTAAGAACAAATCTAGGCACAGAAATTAAGAAAGTTGAAGAACTTATTCATAAATATTCAAGTAAACAAATTGAAAAAGATGATTTTATAAAGAAAGGAATTCAATTCCTAGGGAAGCGATTTATATTGATATTCATTGAAAATCTACCAAAATCTCCAGAGAAGAAGAGAAAACCAGAAGAAGAAGGTGAAACGATTACCCCTCCACCTTAATCCTAAAATTTTTTTTATTTTTTTTTTTACACTAATAGAATTATAATTAAACATTTAATGACAAGTTATCAATTTTAGAATACCCTACAACTTCATCTCTTAGGAAAATATTAAATGGAAATTTGACACCTATATAGGGTTTCAAAATATTAAACAAAACTTCATGTTCGGGCTTGGAAAAGATCGCTTTGTATTCTTCACCAACACCTTCAAGAAATTGGTATTGTTGTAGTACAAAATTACCATTAAATCCCGTATTTTTGAGATAGGTTAAAATATTATCAATATCATCAGAATTTAATAAGTTTCCTACATAGGTTGTACGTATTTCAAAATCTATTTCCTTTTGGGTGTTTAAAAATTTAATAGTTTTTAAAATTTTATCTAAATTTACCTTAACTCCTGTAATTTTTTCAAGCTTATCTAAATCTGGTGGACCTTTTAAATCCAACGCAATTCTATTAATATATGGAGAAATTTTCTTTATAATCTCAGGTTTTGAACCATTAGTATCTATACTCAAATACTTATCTGTATTCTTTTGAATTTGTTTACATAGTTCAAGTAAATCTTTCTGTAGAGTTGGTTCTCCTCCAGTAATACT
>JBHLPN010000048.1:0-13608 GCA_048939445.1 Promethearchaeota archaeon
TCCAATAATCACAAATTTTCTTCAACTTAAAGAATTTATAAAAAATCAAGGAATTTCAAAATTAAAATCTATTGAAGCCAATATTAATTTCAAGAACCTAAAAATGGTAACTTTAAACACTATTATTTCATCTTTTTTTAAATCAGAAAAGAATTTTAATGAAAGGGTTGAGGAATACCGCGTTTTTTATAATCTATTTAAATCCTTTTACCAACTTAAATTATTTAATTTAGAATCAATCAAATCCGTAATTAATGGTAAATCTTTTTTACAAAAAATATATCAATCTAAAGAAAAAAAACTAAAAGCATCATATGAGGGTTATAAAATTTATGATATCACATATCATACAGTAGAACAGAGATTAGAAGACTTCTTAAACAATGATCCTCCAATAATCCATCCAAGTTTATTGAACACATTTGTTATTCAACATATTATAGGTTATAACGCTATTTTGATTCTAAAAGATACTAAACAAAATAGGGAAGATTTCAGAAGAATTAGATGGTTATTTCCACGTTTTGTGTTTTGTGAAATTTCAGAATATAAAACTAAAGAAAAATGTATATATATACATCTTCTTTTACCACATTTAAAATCACAAGAAAAGCGTTTATTATTTACAATTTTATATAATAAATTCAAGAATAATATTATTAGTTTAAAACCTTATTATGAACGAGGTTTTCAAGAAGCCTTTACAAGGAAAGACTTTTATGATCTTGAAAGAGAGAATTTTTTCTATACAAAAGATCTATTCGATCAATTTTATCAATATGTGCAAAATGTTTTCAATATTAAAGTAGAATCCATTCCTGAATCAATTAATCATATTAAAGAAGAACTTTGGCTTAAAAAAAAATTTGTATCGCAATTGGTCACTAAAGTAAAGAATCGTACTTCAAAAAAGCATCAAGACTTCAATATTACCGATCTTAATAATTTATTAGACTTTTTTAAAAATCTTAGAAAGAATTTAATAAATACGGAAAAATTCAAGTTATTTAAAGAAAAAAATTTCTTCAGAAATTATGTTAAATCAATAAAATTAATTCCTTCATTCCAGTCTTTTGGATTAGGGCAATATTTTCTATTTTTTTACCCAATAAATTTAAATGAGATTGATTTTAAGCATTTACTACATAACTCATTCCAGAAAATTATGTATCCTACAATTATTGATAATTCCAATTCGTTTTTCATTAATTTCATATGGCCATACCATAATCCTAATATTTCATTACTCAACTGGTTAACTAAATCAAAAAGAGTTATTCGAGAGTATTGTTTATTTTTCATAAAAAAAGTTTTTCAAAATATTCATTTTAATTATAATCTTAGCATAAATGAATGGGACTTAGATCCAAATCGTTTTAAAATATACTTTCAAAATATTCTATTTAATCCAGGCTATAAACTTATAATTCCTAAGTTCAAGGAATTCAATATTGGTGATCTAAGTATCTCGAATTATTTTGCTCCAGAATCATCAGAGTTTGAAGCGTTAACGCAATTATATAGTTGGAAATCTATTGATATTAAATCATATTTGGGAACTCGGAACTATACTATAATTAATTCTATAATTGAATTACTCGAGAAAAAACTGATTTTTCCTATTATCTCAGTAAAAAACTTGGATTTAATCGAGAAACTTTACATTATTTTACCTGATGTAAAAAAAGACCACAATCATAAACTGTTAAAAATTTTTAGTTTCTTTAATATTGGTTTTATCTATGAAATTGAAGGAAAGTATTATATTCATGGAATGATCGAGGAAAAAAAGTTCGAAAACGGTTTAATGATTAAACTTTTTCTTCCAGATTGTCGGCTTGATGAATTTGAGAAATTGTTTGATTTAATATTTGAATATTTAGGAATTAAACATTATATCATATTGAATGATATGGTTGATGGAAAGTATTTTCTTAAATCTATATATGGAAATTTAGATTTTTTGAAATCCTATAATCCTTTAAATAATTTAATTTGGAATGATAAAGATAAGATTTGGATGAACCATAAGTTATTTGATGGAAAATTTGAAAAAATTTACCCTGATATGTTCCCAGAGGACAATATGAAAGTATAAAACTCAGAACTTAATAAAGACTAATGGAATTAATGAAAGATTTAGTAGTATAGCTCCAGTAATAATTAGATATTCTGTGATAAAAAAAGAGGAAAGTAAAGTTCCTAAGGGAAGGAAAATAAATATTGAGAGATTTCTAAAAGATGCTATAAGATGAAAGTAAATTGTCTTATTTGATTTCTTAAATTTCATAATATAAACGGTAATATTAAGATTAGTGATTGTAGCTAAAGAATTTGCTATTACGTAAATTATAACAAAAAATGAGAAGTCTACAATTGTATATAGGATATAGAGAATTCCAATTAAAGGGATTAAGATTAATAGAATCTTTTTAGCTTCAATTCTTTTCATTAAAAATGTACCTATTGCAGTGCTCGATATACTTAATATGAAGTAAAACATTAAAAACAGATTAAAAAAATTAAAATTAATAGAACCAAATTTATTAAGCAAATATGGAAAAAACGGATAAGCAAAAATTACATCACTAAAAGCAAACAATACGAAAATACAAAGTAGCATAAATAATAATTTAAAATTAGGATAGGGATCTTGACCATTTGAGCTCTTAAAATCTTCACTTTTAGAAATTTCAATCAAATTGGAGGTTATTTCATTGTTCTCATTAATAAATGGTAAAATTCCTATTAGAGGTAATAAAAATATAAAAGAACACATAAAGAAGGCATTCCAAGAGTTTAGAGAATAAATATTATTCATTAAAAGAAGAAATAGGAAATAAGGTATCGCTCTTCCTAAAGAATCTCCAACAGTTATAAAAAAAAAAGATTTTTTCTTAATTTCATCAGATGGTGAAATATCAATAATTAAAGATTTTGTTGAGACATCTAACATTGTACTTGAAAGAAAAATTAATAATAAAAAGATTCCAAAGAGTAAAATATTGTTAAAAGTAAGCCCCATAATGATATAAATTAAGACAAAAATATACCCTGAAGAAATAATAAAAAATTTCCGCTGATACCCTTTAACTCTATATTTATCAGTAAGTGCTGCGAAAATGGGGCGTAATAATAAGATAGAGTACGCAAGAAATTGTATTAACGATAGTATTAATCTATTAATATCTAATACATCAAAAAAAAGAATTGGGAAATAATTATTAAGGAAAACAAAAATAGATGAATAAGCTAAATAGATAAATATAAAAGAGGCGAAATTTATATTGATATTTGAGTTTGAATCATTTTTCTTTGATTTAAACATAATACAATTTAATTTTTGATTTTAACTATTTAAAGAAGAAGTTATTTGAAAATGCCGTTTGTTAAAAGGGAGTTGATATTTAAGAAAACAAAATTTTCAATATATAAATTCACTGTAAAAACCTAGAAAAATCGAAAATAAAATGATAAAGTCTGTTAATTCTGCAAAGATTTGAAAAAAAACCCGATGAAAATGATAACACTATGAGGTTTCATGAAAATTTTTTAAAACTACAATTATCTTTTGAAATATTCGAAAAAGATTAATCATTAACAATTCTGGTTGTAATTAATGTCGGGAGAGGTGGGCTCAATATCTTTAATAAATTAATAAATTGTTAACATATTCTTTTTAATAAATGAAATTCTTTAATAAAATTTAAGAATTATATTAATTGTCTCACCTAGATTTGGTATAATAAAAGAGAGTATTAATCTTGCTTAAGAAAAAGATGTTTATTCATCAAAGTATTCCATATTACTTTAATTGGAATAAGATGCATCATAAAGAAAAATATTCTCAAATAGTTAGTAATCGAGACGAATTAAATAAACTGAAGGAACATTTTCAAAAAGTTTATGAAGGGGCAATTCCAAATAATCTATTTAATTCAAAAGAATTTCCAAGAGTCTCCCAATTTAAAATAAAAGGTCTCAAGCCTGCCTTTACAAGAAGTTTCAGCAAAAAGCTTATTAGAACTGATAGAATTCAATACCATGATTCTAATTCAAAATTGCCTCAATACGCTAAAAAAGTTTTTGAAAATTTTCGAGAAAACAATTTCGGGAGTATTCCTGGACACGAACCTATTTTGAAAAACATTTTAATTAAAGATAAAGATGCGGTTGCAATAGAAGTTCCGATTTGGAGTAAAAAGGAAAATAAGGTAATTACAGGTCATATTGATTTGATTCAGGTTGAAAATGATGTTGTTAAAGTGATTGATTATAAACCTGAAGGAAATTTTCTAATTTCTCTCCCACAAGTTGCTATGTATGGGCTGTTATTTAAAACTAAATTGAGTATTAGAAATGTAAAATGTATTTCATTTAACAAACAGGGTGCCTGGGAATATGACCCTAATATTTTAAAAGAAGATGTAAAAGAATATTTAATCAGTCATCATATTGATAAGCGACCGTGGGAGATTTTTTTGTACAATTACCAATAATTAGAGTTTCTTACCTTTGGACTTAGATATTTCCGCTTTTTCCTCTGTTTTTAAATATCCTCGTAATAAGTAATAACATAAAAGAAGAGAGATAATTTCTGCTATTATACTAACAAATGAAATTATTGTCCCATTATATCCTAGATATCTCAGGATTAATGCAAATCCTAATCCACTAGATGCTAAAACAACAAGAAACAATGCTTTAATTATTTCAAAAAAAGAATCCTTAATATATACGATTTCTTTTTTAATCCATGAAAGCACTGAGCTCATAAGAATATAAAATTTCTAATTGTTTTTTTAATAAATTAAGGAATAAACATTTTAATATTTTTTTTATTTTAATAAGAATTATTTGAAAATTAAACATCCAAAGAGAGAATCGTAATTTTTTCCAGAAAAATTAAAAGAAAAAAGAATAATTATTTTTAAAAGGATTTCTGCTTGTTTTTGAATTTTGTATATAATGCTTTATCTAATAACTGACCAATTTTCACAGCAATTTGGTTTCCAATTTCAAATCGTTCTCCATCAAGCAAATTCTGTTTTTCTTCGAGAGTAGGAGTATCTTTAAGTCTTTTCATTAGTGTTTTTTCAGTAATATCATTTACGATATTTCTAATTTTTTCATAACTTGGTAATTTAGCGTTTGAAGTAAAATTTCTAATTTTCTCAACAGCAAAATTAAAAAATTGGCTAAATAATTCAACTGGATCTCCCTTTAATTCACTATGAAGTTTGATATTATCAGTTGCTATTTTAGTATCCTTTTCTTGCCAGTATAATTGGTTTGGATTAATCCCTGGGCTATTAATTCTCATTAGAGAGCTCGTAATCCTACGTTCAATCCAATTTAAAGTACTTAATTCTTGTTCTTCACGGATTTTTTTGGCTTTCTCCTCCTTTTCTTTCTCTTTGGATTCAATTATCTGTATGACCTTAGATTTACGACTTTCTTCGAATTTTTCAAATCTTTTAACTATATCATATCCAATGCAATATGAAATCGGAGATATTATATCAGATTTTAACTTTAATGGAGCTATTTCTCCATATATTAGGCTTGCGTTGTTTTTTAATTCAGAAATCGCTTCCTCTAAGGATATTTCCAATAATCGTGCTAGTATAAATCCATTAACTAAAAAAGGTTGATTATTTGCATTAAATACGATAACCAATTCTTCTTGTCTATTGATTATTCTTTTAATTATCAATTCTTCGAGTTTTACACTAATCCATTCTTCTGATTCAGTTGTTCCATCTATTTTTTTCAATGCTAACAGAAATAATGATCTATCATTAGAAACCTTAAGAAATACCTCTATTATTCTACTAAGTTGCCTTAAAATCTTGGATAAGATGTAAAAGAAAATATCTCTTGTTATTTTATTAAGGACATCTTCGAATTCTAAAATAAATAACAAGTGAGAATAATTTTTTAATTTTAATTCACTTAAAAAGACTCTATCAATAGCTTGCTTTTTTCTAATGTACTGTTTTAACTCATTAATAGTTGTTCCTGTTTTTTCTTCTAAAAATCTAAATAATTCTTGATATTTATTGAAATCTTGGTTTAATATGTTTATTAATTCCAATTCTGAGAATCCTTCAGAGTTCTCAATAGTTTCTTTAAAATACTGGGCATTATGCTCAGAAATCGTCTTTTTTGCTAAATAAATTAAATTTTGCTTAGGATCATTTAAAGATACAATATCTAGTTTATTTATATTGTATCTAACTAAATTTTTTTTTACGTTATCTATTAAATCTTCATCCACATTTAATAAATGTAAAATATTGTAAACTCCATATTTTTGTAATACATAGATTATATCATCAAAACCACATTCATTTATGCTTTGTAAAAAGTAGATAAAATCGTTTGGATTTTCTTTTAGTTTTTTAATTAATGCAAATTTCAAAAAATTAAGAATTTTTGTTTCAAACTGATCATAATCGATTTTTTCTTTAAGGGCACTTGCAATTTTATAAATAAGGTCTTTTTTTAAATTATTCGCCTCCATAAATACTTTCAAACCTGGTATTGAAATAGGAAATCGGTTAAAATTATAGTCTAATATTCTTCTCTTTATCATTCTTACTGGCATTGCCTCAATTTGCAATTCCTTATATGATTTAAATTCAAAATCAGTCCGAATTTCATTTATTAACCTGTCTAAAGTTGCTAATTCTATGAATTTATCTTCTTTTTCTTCCAAATCTAATTTCTTCTCTATTTCAACAGATATATCCTTAAAAGCAGCAGATTCTTCGAAAATCTCTTTTTTCACTTCATTATTAAGACCAATTAATTCACCAATCAAATCATAAAAGTAGAATGGGGGATAATTCAATATGATTTCTTGTAATTCTTGTTCAATTTGAACCTCAATATCTTTTACCATTTGTTCTTTTTGAATTTCTTGAAGTTCTTCTTTTCTTTCTTCGATCAGAAAAGAAATAAATTTATTTTCTAAATCAATTATCTTGTTGAGTAAATTAACTTCTAAATTTAAGGAGTTTTTTAATAGAGAATTAACTTCCTCGATAATAATCTTTTTTTCTGTAATCTCTAAACTTTTAGTCGAATCAAAAGTAAATTTCTCCGTATCCAAAAGCTTTTGAACTCGAATTCCTAAACTATGATAGATATGAATAGCGGCAGTAGCTATTAATAAATCATTAAAACTTGTTTTAGGGCTAATAAGTTCGAATATTTTATTTTTATCAGCTTCTCTTTTAAAATGAGAAATTATTAAGTCAACAGTTTGAAAAAATCTGAAAGTGCTTTCGACTGCTGTTGTTTTTCTTTTAACTCCACTAATCATAATTCTCTCACCCATTCTCTGTAAACTTCTTTAAAATTATCTGATAATTCGAATCGAGCATTATTATGCCAAAATTTAAAATCTATTACATGAAAAAGATCACCATTAAATAATTCTTTTTCCTCATTTGTTAATAAGTGTTTTAAAGTTACTGTTAAAGGTCTTGGTACTAACTTTGAAAAATATTTCAATTCTGTATTTTTAATATAATCATAAATTGTCTCATCTTCATCAAGATTAAAATAATTTAAAGGAATATTATTTTCTAGTTGAAGATTTAGATTGTTTAACTCATTCTTAATATTATTTCTGACATACTTCGGAAATTCAGTATTGATATCAATACTAAGCTCATAATTTTTATAAAATTCAAGTAATAAACTTCTTTCTTCCGAATCGGATAATCTTGTAATATATATATCCAAAAAGGTTAAAAAATTTTCAATTTTTTGCTCATTTGATTCCCTCTCTTCAAAATACCCAATAAAATCATTATATACCTCGTCTAAAGTCCATACTCTTTGTTCTTCTGGCTTTAGATATTTCTTGGAATAATCATTTATCCATTCTAGAATATAATACTTCCATTCAAGATTTATCCCACCTATTCTCTTTTCTAAAAATCTATAAAATCTATTTGAGAAGCTCACAGGATCACTAATTTCCTTATCAGGCTCCTCCTTTATATAGCGATTTATTGTAGAATGTCTTAAAATGTAGCTTAGTAGAAAATGTAATTCTGTCGAAAATTTCTTAAAACTTTCAATATGATTTTTAATACTATCTATATTAGATTCCATCTGGATCTCTGCAAAAGAAACTAAATCATCTATTTTCAAATCTATCTCATAAAAAAATCTATCAATATTTTTATCAACTAAGAAAGTAAACTCTTTTATTAATTCTCTTTCATTATATTTAAGATCCTTTCTTAAAAGAAGTGGATGTGTTTCAATTTGATTAAAAAGAAATACATTAAAATTATTTATTAACTTCTGTCCTAAAATTTTTGCTGGTTTTTGCTCCAAGTTAAATTTTTCCTGTGAATTCTTTATCAATTTTATAGTTAAACTTTTTAATCGCCGATATGTAAGATATTTTGGAAGTGATATTCTAATTAGATTAAGCCCTTTATTTAAGATTTCTGAAAAATAGTTAAAAACTGAACTCAATTCTATTATTCTCAAACTTACTTTTTGAGTTATTGCTTGTTCAATAAACTTTTTTGCTATTTTCCATATAGGGTTGAAATCTTCGCTTTCTAATTTACCTTTATTTAAAATAAAATATTCAAATTTATTTAGTAATTCATCGAGATCCCCCATTTCCCCTGTGCTAAGAAAATTTTTAGAATATTCCAAAAATTTATTTAATTGTCCCTGTAGATCAATAAGTAATTTATTTACTTCAGAGATTAACCATTCTGCGGTATGAGGTTCACTATACTCTTTTATTTTTTTCATTATATGATTAATCATGAAAATAACTATCTCATCTTGAGATTCATCTATAGTGCCGGTGTTTGCTAAATTAATGAGATTAGTCCCTAAATTTAAAGTCTTGTCGACAATGAAATTAGCACTTGGCTCAGATATTGAAAACTTAAGATGTTCGATTGCTTGTTGCCCATTGAATGAACTTTTTATCTTTTGAAATTTCGAATTCAACAAATTAATTTCCATAGGCTTTTTATACCATAAAACTTCAACATTAGAGATAACTTTAGCATAAGTATTCAACATTTCTTTTTCTGTTGGTAGAGTTTTACTTATACCAATTAATTTCTTGTTCCATTTATCTTCTACTAGTTCTCCATAAAGTTTCTTATTAAATCTCGAAGCAAATTTGTTATATACCAGTTGTTTACTTGCCTTACTTAATTCTGGGTGATTAGAAAATTCCTCGACCTCAAAAAATAGTTTACTTATACTATTTAATGATTCTCTAGACTTGTGTATGTCTAAAACACCTGTCTCGGGTTTCAAAGCAAGCAATAAACTTTCACAATCTTTAAATTTCCCTGGTATAAAGATCATTGATTGTGGGTAAATATTAACCCGTGTTCCTTTTTCATCAATGTTATGTAAATCAAACTCAATACTAAATACCTCTGCTCCTGTATAATCCCGCAAAATTGCATTATACATGGTTAAATATTTAATTACTTCTTTCGAAAGTTCATTCACTTTATTCCTTGTGAGCCTTCCAGGACCAATTACATCCCCAACAATAACATCATTTGGAGAAGAATAACCAAATATTAGAGAAAATTGATAGCTTATAAATTCTCGTGTTGTTATCATAATCTAATTTCAATAACAGATTGTAATTCTTAAATCAATAATTTATATGTATAAACTACTCCTGCACAATTCGATAGAATAATCAATTGGCATTTTAAATAATTTTAAGTTTATTAAGTATTAAAATTTACTTTTGAATAGTAAATAAAGTACACGTTTAAAAATATTATAGTAGAAATGAGATATTACAATGAAAAGCAATTTAAGATATATTTTTTTAACCCACATAAAATTTGACTTATGAGAATAAAAATTTGTAGGTTAATTACCATACTATATAAATATATGAATTTTTAAGTCTTAATTTACTAAATTCAACCTAAAAAGAAAGTTTAAGTTTTAAAAATAAAAATATAATAAGATAAAAATTATTATATTCATAATAATAATTATAACATCTAAAAGCACTAAAGGTGTGGACTTATTCAGTTTGGGTCTGATTTAGGAATCAATCAAGATGATATCGAAAAAATTAGTCCTCAAATTACATTCATAACATCAAATGCCGATATTGAAGCAATTGCTCTTGTATCTCAAGAAGGTTATCAAATTGCATTTAGCGCCTTACCACAATACCACGTTGATGGAGATCAATTTTGTGGTCTCTCAAGTGCCTTATTAATGACAGGGAGGTCAACAATTCAAACTTTATTTCAGGAAGATTTAAGTGAAATAATCGTTCGAGCTCAGGATGGCTATATTGTTATTACTAATGCAGGAAGACTAGTGATTGTCTGTGCTGGAACTATAATTGATACACTAATGAAGACTGTGAAAGTTATGAGAATAGCAGCCAAAAATCTTAATAAAATTTTTGAAGATCGCTAGTATCAAATATTTCCTTAATTAGCCTCGAATATTTATCTTTATAGTGTTGATCATTAGAATTAAAAAATTTTGAATATTTGATCAAATTGTACATAATACCAATAGATTTATATTCGATAGAGTATAATTAAAACAAAATATTGCTCGATTATTCATTTACATTCATGTCAACTGTAAGAAATATAGCTTGGCAGTGGCTTTGTTGGCATTAAAGCCAATTGCATCGGATATTTCTTAATTCTATTTTTTCATTTTAATATTTTCTTTCAAAATATTAATTTCTTTTTCTAAATGCGCATTAAATATATTGACATCCAATTTATTAATGATACACATCTTAAGATGTGAAAAAACGAATATAAGTGGTAATTAAAATGGTAGATTACTTTAATGGAAGAATTTTGTTAGAACCAAATGAGATTCCAAAAGAATGGGTAAATATTTTGCCAAGTTTACCCTCTCCTATGACACCTTTAATCAATCCGATGGATGGGAAACCGGCACCTCCAGAAATGGCATTTAGTATATTCCCTAAAGAGTGCGTAATGCAAGAAGTCTCTCAAGATCCTACAATCCCTATTCCTAATAAGTTAAGGGAAATCTTTGCAAATACATATCGACCTAGTCCTCTTCATCGTGCTTTAAGACTAGAAAAAAATTTAGGAATAGAAGGAGACAGAATCAAAATTTTTTATAAAAATGAATCTGTCTCTCCTACAGGATCTCATAAACCTAATACTGCTATTACTCAGGCATTTTATGCTAAAAATGAGGGATTAGATGAGCTAGTCACTGAAACAGGCGCAGGACAGTGGGGTTCTGCCCTAGCATATGGATGCAATCTCTTTGATCTTAAATGCACTGTATATATGGTAAGAGCAAGCTACTTCCAAAAACCTGGAAGAAAAATCTTGATGAGTGCTTTTAATGCTGAAGTATACCCCAGTCCTTCGAATTTAACTAAATCCGGAAAGATGTTCTTAGAAAAAGATCAAAATCATCCTGGTAGCTTGGGAATTGCAATATCCGAAGCATTGGAGCATAGTATGAAAAACGATAAAATAAAATATTCTCTTGGAAGTGTAGTTAATTTTGTTCTTCTACACCAAACTATTATTGGACAGGAAGTGAAAATGCAACTAGCGAAGATAGGTATTGAGAAACCTGATATATTGATAGGTTGTATGGGAGGTGGCTCAAATTTTTCAGGTTTGATGATTCCATATGCTCAAGATAAACTTGAGGGAAAAAGTCCTGATATAGAAATAATTGGTGTGGAACCTAGAGCATGTCCAAGTGTATGTAAAGGAGAGTATAGATGGGATTTTGGGGATTCTTCGATGATGGGACCAATAATTAAAATGCATACTCTAGGACATTCTTTCATCCCTAGCCCTATTCATGCAGGAGGATTAAGATATCATGGAATAGCACCAATTATTTCAATATTGACTAACAGTCAAATTATGGAAACTACAATGCATCATCAAACTGAGGTAATTGACTCGGGTATCCAATTTGCTAAGGCAGAAGGAATACTTCCTGCTCCAGAAACTGCTCACGCTATAAAGGAAACGATCGATCAAGCATTGAAAGCCAAAGAAAACAATGAGAAAAAAATAATTTTGTTTAACCTTAGTGGTCATGGTTTCTTTGATTTGTTAGCTTATGAAAAATGTATGAAAGGGGAATTAAGGGAGTATGAATTACCAACAGAAGAAATTCAAAAATCTTTAACATCTGAAGAAATGCCAGAAATTGATGAATCTCAATTTTAAATTTTTAATCATTTTTTTTTTTTAAAACCTTATTACTTCAAGAAAATCTTATAATGAAAGGATCTTTTAAATATTAAAATTTCATGAATTTGATTGTTCTTGAATGTTCTTACGATAATAATTGTATGCTTTTTGTATGTATATGGACTTTTAATTCTTTATATTACCTATTTAGCCAGAAAAAAAAAAGAAATTGGAGCTTTTATAAATAATCTAACTAATGCATTAGTTTTTATTGTATCGATTTCGATTAATTTAGTCATATCAAATGCATTTAATCTCCCCAATAGGGAATTCGTAGGATTTCCCTTCAATATTTTAACAATTGCATTTATTATCTTTTTTCTACCATTATTTTACTTTTTCATTTCTCGAGAGAAACATAAAATTAAAATTAGAAAAAGAAGTAATATTAAATTTGAACTTCACCAGTTCAACGAACTACCTCTAAAGTATGATATATATAGAAAATTAACCCATTTTGTTGTTTTAGGAATTGTATTTTTCTATTTTACCCTAGGGTTCTTATTACAAAATATTTTTCTACATATAGGCGAAGATATAATGATCTTTTCCCAAAGTTTAGTTGTTTTCTTGGTTATGATTTCTTTAATAGGATTATTAACCGCTGATATTGTAAGAATATTAACACCTGAATTATATCCATTAAAACCTGTTAATCAATTATTGAGGGAAAAAGAATTACATATGAGGTTAGGACCTCACATTTCTATGAGTATCGGGTGTTTTTCTATAATTTTATTATTTGGAATAATTCAACCAATTGGACCAGTAATTATCTGTACTTCAATGATAATGTCCATTTTTGGAGATGTGACAGCTAATTTAATAGGGAGAACAATAGGTCGTAGAAAAATTAGAAAAACAAAAAAGACATATGAAGGATTAATTGCTGGCATCATTGCTGCCTTTTTCTCAGGAATAACTGTACTATTTATGTTAAGAAATTATTATAATTTCAATACTGTAGTATTATTAATCATACCTTTTATTGGAATGATGATCATTGGCTTATTAGATTATCTGGACTTGGAAATTGACGATAATTTAACATTTAATTTTTGTTTATCAACAGTATTATTTTTTATTTCAATTTTAATATTATAAAGTAAATATCATAAATTTTTTCAATTACTATATTTTTTTTAATGAAAATGTTAGAAGAAAAATTAAAAATCGATAAAATATCTAAAGGAACTGTTATTGATCATATAGATGCCGGGTATGCTATAACTATACTCAATCTTACTGGTATTGATGAATCAAAAAATTTAATGACAATTGGAGTTAATGTTTCATCAAAAAAGTATCAAACTAAAGATATTATTAAAATTGAGAATGTTTTTCT
>JBHLPN010000049.1:0-6601 GCA_048939445.1 Promethearchaeota archaeon
TCTAAGCTATTAATTATTGGAAATAAAAAGGATTTAGTAGAAGAAAAAGACATAAAAAGAATAAAAAATGAATTAAGTATTCCTGAGTTTAAAGAAATTTCTTTGAATGCCCCCGATGCGAAATCTAAGATTCAAAAATATATTACGGAGATTCTTGGTTTAAAGGAAAAATTCCCTGAAAATTTTGAAGACCTTGTAAAAAAAGCGGATAATTTAGTTTTTGAAGGAAAAAAAGTCCAAGCTTTAGCTAAATATAAAGAACTAATAAATATAAGCGAGTTATATCAAAATATCATTTACACAAAAAAATTAGAAAATAAGATTGAAGCTCTTAATAAAAAACTTAAAGAAGAAGCGGACAGAAGAAAAGAATTCGAAAAAGCAAAAGAATTCGAGGTTGCAAAGCCATTAGTTTTTACACGGAAGGTTACAGTGAAACCACTTCCCAAGCTAGAAGTTTCCACTAAAAATCAGCAACAAGAACCTATGGAAAAAAAATTAACACCTGTACCCTCAAAACCCACGAAAAAATTGGTGTCTTTTCAAAAACTGGAAAAAGAAAAGGAACTTAAACCACTTAAAATTGCCAAACCTCCATTAAAGATTATTAAAAAAATACCATCTCCCAAAGATGCAGAAAAAGAAATTAAACTTACCAAACCAATTGATATTCCACCACCTAAAGCAAAAATGCCTGTAGAATTATTTAGCCCCCATGAAGATATAAAAGAAGATATAGATAAACCTTTAGTTATTAATTTTTCACAAAAATTACAAAAATTAATAGAAGAAAAAGGAAGTTCTCTAAGCTTAAATTTGTGTGAAAACTTGACAAAGGAATTACAAAATTCTTTAGGTAGACCTTTAACCATTGATGATATTAAATTAGCAGCAGATTTTTTCGTTAAACAAGAAAAACTAACCTAATTTTTTAATTTTAAATTTTGAAGTCCATGTTGTTAGTTCAATAAAAGTTCACAACACTCTTCTTTTAAAGTAATTCAATATTAAAATTAATCAAAAACTAAATTCATTTAATTTCAACTTAAAAATAATATAGATGATTTTAAAATGAGTGTAATAAAAGAACTTAGAGGGATATTTGAAGAGATAATGCATTTGCACTACATTCAATCTGCCTTAGCGTGGGACCAAGAAGTAAATATGCAAAATTACAAATCTCTTGAAGGTCGATCAAAACAAGTTTCTTTAATGGAAAAATTGATTCATCGGAGAGTTACTTCAGAAAAGGTTGGTAAATTAATAAAAAAAACACAAAATCTTTCTGATCTTAATGAAATCGAGAGTGCAATGCTGCGAGAAATTACTCGTGAATACAATCTTGCTACAAAATTACCTGAAGATTTAGTTACAAAAATTGCTGAAACAAGTATATTAGCTGCAAAGGATTGGAGAGAAGCTAGAGCAAAAAAAGATTTTTCAATTTTTGAAAAAATGCTTTTAAAGAGTGTTGATTTACAGAAAGAAAAGGCGAGAAGACTTGAGACTCATCCAGATATGTATTCTACTTTAATCGATTTGTATGAACCAGGTGCCACTTATGATTTGATTGCCGGTGTCTTTAATCCAATAAAGCCGAAATTGATCGATTTAGTAAAAAAGTTAAATGCATCCTCAGATAAGCCTGATGATTCTATACTAAAAAGGAAATATAATCAAGAGAAACAATTTCAATTAAGTTTTGAAATAATTAAAAAATTTAATTTTGATCTTGGTTATGGTCGTCAAGATAAATCTACTCATCCATTTACCCAATCACTTGCTGCTATGGATACAAGGATCACCACTAGAACAAAAGAAGATTATCTAAATGAATGTATTTTTGGAACTATTCATGAATGTGGTCATGCTCTTTATGAGATGGGCATTAGAAAAGAACTGCATAATACTATTCTAGGAAGTGGAACCTCACTAGGAATTCATGAATCCCAATCGAGAACATTAGAGAATTATGTCGGACGAAGCAAGGAATTTTGGATGTATTGGTATCCCACTTTTCAAAAATATTTTCCTGAAAATTTAAAAGATTATCCAATGGAAGAATTTTATAGAGCTATTAACATTGTACAACCATCATTTATACGAGTAAATGCTGACGAGGTAACTTATGGATTACATATTATTCTCAGATTTGAATTAGAAAAGGAACTGATAGAAAATAACGTTCAGGTAAGTGAACTACCAGAAGTGTGGAATTCAAAATTTGAAGAATTATTAGGAATCGTTCCCCCAGATGATGCTGAAGGTGTACTACAAGATATTCACTGGAGTATGGGAATGATAGGATATTTTCCAACCTACTTTCTAGGAACGCTATATGGCGCACAGATTTATAACAGTGCTTTAAAACATAATCCAAATTTACCTGAGGAATATAAAAAAGGTGAATTTTCAAATATAGTGAATTACTTACGAGATAACATTCATCAACATGGAAGTGTTTATAGAGCTAATGATTTAATAAAAAGAGTAACTGGTGAAGATTTAAACCCTGAATATTTCTTTAAATATGTTAAAGAGAAATTTTATCCTATCTATAGATTATAATTTTTTTAATATAATCCAAATATATTTTTTTTAATATTTTTACTTAAACTAATAAATTTATGATATTCAAAACCAAAACTTTTTTGTAAAAATTAAATTAACAATTTCAAAACATTTTAACAAACAATTATTAAAAAAGGATCAAATAATGGACGCAATGAAAGAATTATGGAATTATTTTAATGAGATAAAGAAAATTAAATATATTGATGAACTTTTAAGCTGGGATCAGAGTGTTAATATGCCTAAAGGGTCCATTAAAGGAAGAGCAGAACAACGTCAATTTATTAGAAATTTGATTCATACAAAAATAAAATCTGACAAAGCAAGTGAATTAATAAAGAATGCTGAAAAATTAGATAATCTTAGCCAAACCGATTTAGCATTGATAAGAGAAGCTAAAAGGGAATATGAGCATGCTAAGAAAATTCCAGATGAATTAATTGCTGAGATCACCAAAACTGGGGCTATAGGATATATTGAATGGGAAAAAGCAAGGGAAAAAAGTGATTTTTCTAGGTTTAAACCTTATCTTGAAAAAATGGTTAAATTGCGAATAGAATTCGCTGAAAAGTTAAACACTGGTCCAACATTATACTCAACCTTAATAGATCTATTTGAACCAGGGGCAACCTATGATTGGGTCGCAAAAATATTTAATCAAATGAAATCAGGGGTAATTAAAATCATAAAAAAATTAGATAATTCTTCTGATAAACCGGATCAATCAATTTTAAAGAAATATTATGATCCTGATAAACAGTGGGAATTAAGTGTTGAAATAGTAAAGAAATTAAATTTTGATTTTAATATTGGAAGACAAGATAAATCTACTCATCCTTTTACTACTTCTTTGTCGTCTATTGATACCCGAATCACAACTAGAATATTGGAAAATTTTCTACCGGCATGTATTTTTGGAACTATTCATGAATGCGGTCATGCTCTTTATGAAATGGGATTCAATAAAGAAATTCATAACACTTTTTTAGCTGATGGATGTTCAATGGGGATTCACGAATCTCAATCAAGATTATGGGAAAACATTGTAGGACGTAGTAGAGAATTTTGGGTATATTGGTATCCAATTTTTCAGAAATCTTTTCCGGAAAACTTAAAAAATTATTCCATGGAAGATTTTTATCGATCTTTAAATGTAGTTAAGCCATCATTTATAAGAGTCGAGGCAGATGAAGTTACCTATGGATTGCATATTATCTTAAGATTTGAATTAGAAAAAATGATGGTCGAGGAAAACCTTCAAATTGATGAGTTACCTGAAATATGGAATACTAAATTTGAAGAATTACTCGGACTTGTACCACCTAATGACAAGGAAGGAGTATTACAAGATCCTCACTGGATTGGAGGATATGGTTATTTTCCCACTTACGCTTTAGGAAATCTTTATGGGGCACAGATTTATAATAAAGTATTAAAAGATAATCCAACATTACCACAAGATTATGAGAGCGGAGAATTTTCTAATCTTTTAAGTTATTTAAAAGAAAATGTATATCAATATGGTAAAATTTACAGAGCTTCGGAATTAATTAAAAAAATTACAGGCGAAGATTTAAATCCTGAATATTTCATTAAGTATGTCGAAGACAAATATTATCCAATTTATGGATTTTAAATAATCTTAACATTTTTATTTTTTAATAAGGTTTAGTCAAAATACAAAAAAAATGCTATTACAAATAAAAAAATTTTCTGAAAAACTATTGCTTCCTTTAGGGAAGAAATTAGTAAAAGTTCCTGCTAATTATTTTACATTATTTGGCTTGTTTTCAGCAATTTATACATTTTTTGGATTTATTTTCAATAATTTAATTATAATAATTATTTTTCTATTCATTACAGAATTTTTTGATCAATTAGATGGAGTTGTAGCTCGTCTTCAAGGTCCTACAAAATTAGGAGGATTTCTTGATTCTGCTTTAGATAGAATAGGGGATTTCTTCTTGTTTACTGGAGTGATTTTTGGAGGATATACTACATTAGAAATCGGTATTATAGTTCTTACTGGAGCATTCTTAACTTCATATACTAGAGCTAAAATTGAAGCTTTAGGAGTTGAAGATCTATATGGTGTTGGAATCTTAGAACGAACTGATCGAGTACCAATTTTATTTATTGGATCAATACTCCAAATTTGGTTTTCTGTTGCTATCTGGTGGACAATGGTAATTTTAGCAATTGGAACTACTATTACTGTACTTCAAAGATTTGTATATGCCTATCGTAATTTTTCAACGAATAGTAAAAAAAAAATCGCAATAATTATAAGGTTCAAGTAGCTCGAGATATAGTATAATTAATTTAAAATTGCTTTTTGCTGAATAAGATTATATCAATAGCCATCATTGTTATAGTAATAGTTATCCCTAAAGTTAAAGTAAATATAACAGGGTCTAAAGCTTCTAAAAAAAATGTTGGTAAAATGATAAGAGATGATAATTGACTCCCTAAGTAAACCGATAAAATAGCAGCTACAGGTACAGACGAAACTAAAACACCAAAAAAGATCCCAATAGAACATGTAATTGACATTGAGGATATACTAATAACTAAGGATTCAAATGTTAAATTCAAATAGTTCTCCATTAAATCACCTGTAATTACATCAATTAAAAGCCCAACAATAAGAGAAATTAAAACAGCGATAACTAAGCATAAATAAACTGCTAAATATTTTGCTAAAATTAAGCTACTACGTTTTACTGGTCTAATTAGAAATAATTCATAAACATGGCGATTTTTTTCACTAACGATTGATGTACTTAGCATAATTGCGGATAGTGTTCCTCCTATACTTGAAACAACAATAGAAACTAAAAACGAAATTGGCATTCCTTCTAATTCATTAGGATTCAGATATTGAATAATAAAAGATAATAATGGTAACCCAATCCATAATACAATCATAACTTTTGATTTCGCATATCCCTTTAACTCATCGATGAAAAGTAATAATAAACTCAATTAGTCCCACCTTCAATATATTTTAAATATACTTCTTCTAAACTCGGTTTTAATAGATTAAAATTTCTTATTTTACATTTTTGTTCTTGTAATATAGTTATGATTTTATGAATTACTAAATCAATTTCTATCTCTGATTTCAAATGGATTAATGCTTTATCTGATTTCAATTTCTCGACATATTCTACATCTGCTAAATCGTCCAAACCTTCACATAATGGCGTATTTTCCGCAACAACGATTTCAATAATATTACCTATATGGAAAGTACTCTGTAGTTCTTCAGGAGTACCAATTTTCATTATCCTTCCTTGATTTATAATACCAATTTTATCAGCAATATCTTGAACATCACTTAAAATATGTGATGAAAATAAACTTGTAATCCCGTTTTTAGCTAATTTTTTAATTATTTTCTTGAATTGGAATCTACTATTTGGATCTAAACCAGATAATGGTTCATCCATAATTAGAATTTCCGGTTCATGGAGAAGAGCTTGACCTAATCTTAATTTTTGGAACATACCCCCTGATAAATGTACAATCTTTTTATCTCGAAAATCAGTGAGGTTAATTAATTCTAAGATATCGCTTATCCGATTATCAAGCTGAGGAGACGTGAGCCCCGATAAGCGTCCGAAGGTTTTAAGAGCGTGATTAACTGTACGCCATTCTTGGAAATTGGCTTCTTGAGGGTGATAACCAATCAATTTATGTATTTCCTGATTATCTTTAGCTATATCTTTTCCATAAATATATACTCTTCCTTTATAATCTTTTATTAAACCTACCAAAATTTTTATAGTAGTCGTCTTTCCTGCTCCGTTTGGACCCACATAACCAAGAATTTCTCCTTTTTGAACATTGAAAGAAATACCATCTAAAGCAAGTAGGTCTTTATAGCTTTTAGAAACGTTCTTAAATTCAATGCAAATATTATTTTCCATGATTTGAAGATTAACAAATTTTTCTTATAAAGTTATCAGATTTTTATCTTTTTAAACTCATGTATAAAAGCTAGGAAGTCAGTACTTTAATAACTATT
>JBHLPN010000049.1:6701-13600 GCA_048939445.1 Promethearchaeota archaeon
TACTTTATTTTCGCAATCTTGGAGGAGGTACAAACACTTTTCGCATCCCCTCTAATAAAGAAATAGCATTTTCAGGACAAAAGTGAGCACAAACACCGCAACCTATGCATAATTCTTGGTTACATTCAGCTTTATTATTATCATCACCTTCAATTGCCTCAACAGGACATTTTTCTACACATGTACCACATCCTATACATTTATCTTTATCAATGTGGCATAAGTAATTAGTAGAGTTTATCATAGCCGTAACTCCCATTCTCCACCATTCAAGAGTACCGCAACAACATTTACAGCAGTTACAAATTGATGTTTCATCTTTATCTATTTTTAAACCAGGATGAAATGCCTTATGTACTAAACCATCTTTCTCAGACTCTTTTAAAATTTTTAGAGCTTCTTGTTTTGAAACAATTCTTGCAAAGCCTTGTTCTACACAATAACGAGCAGATTTCCCGAATGTGAAACAATTCTCTCTTAATTCCGTCGTTTTACATGAATTTCCCAATAAATCTTTATGGTGCCGACAAAAGCAATATCCAACCGCGATATCCTCGAATTTATTGACAATTTCTTCTACTTCTTGAGTTGGGATTACATACTCTTCTGGGGCATCTATTTCTTTATTAATAGATATTTGTATTTCCTTATCTGAAACATTTTTATCTAATATAGGGACTGTACGATCATACGGCAACAAAGTTTCAAAATATGGAGCTATTGTATCATAATTATCTTGAATAAAATCTCGTAATTCTTCAAATAATTGAGTAAAAAGTTTAGCAAGTTCTTTTTCTTTATCGGTAAATTCCAATTTTTTCATAAATGTGTATTCAAACACTCCAACCATTACCAACGGCATTAATCTATAAACCATGATCCCTGCTGAGTTTGGTTGATTAAAAATTAATCCTTTTTTAGAAAGTGAATTAGTTAATCTATGAATTTCTTTTTCTGATATTTTGCTACTTTTTCTAAGCTGTTCCAAAGTCTGTGATGAATTTCGTTTAAAACCCATAATCATTTCCAACTCTTCTTCAGTTATTAACATCATTAGTATTTTAAGCATCGTATCTGTTATAGGAAACGGGAAAAATCCTGCTTTAACAATGACTCTGGCAGCTTTTTTATAATTTTGTTCAGACATACTTTATCGAAAATAATAATTTTTATGTTAATTTTGAGAGTTAACACTGTATTATTTAAGTGTGAAAGAAAATTGTAAAATAAATATATAATTTTCTCAAATAGAAAATATGTAATTTAATCAAATCTGAAAACACAAGCATTCTTAAATGTAATAAGATTTGGAAAAGTAGCAAAAATTTTAGTAATTACATGTTAATAATCATGTTAAAATGATTTTATAATCTAAAATAATTCAATAATTTAAAATATTAATTTTAAAGAGTAAGAATTATTACTGTTGATTAATAATGGTTAATTGCTTGATAATTGGTCACGGTGCTAGAGAACATGTTATTGGTGAAACACTTGTTAGGGGAGGAGCAAATTTATTTGCTTTTATGAGTTTTAAAAATGCTGGATTAGAAGATTTAAGCAAGAAAATTAAAATTCACTCTGAGACAGATTTTAAACAAATCATAGAATTTTGCAAAGAGAATAAAATAGATTTTACAGTAATTGGGCCAGAAGCACCTTTAGTTGTCGGGATTGTAGATGCATTGGAGAAAGGTGGTATACCTTGTATAGGTCCAAAAATTGAAGCGGCTCAATTAGAAGGCTCAAAAGTTTTTACAAGAAATTTACTTGAGAAATATAAAATTAAATCGAATGTAAAAAGTAAGATGTTTGATGGAATGGAGGAAATAGACAGGTATATATCTGATATGGGAGAAGAGAATATTGTTGTAAAGCCAGAAGGTTTAACTGGTGGTAAGGGTGTCAAGGTATATGGTGATCATCTCTATTCAAAGGAAGATATTTTGAATTATTGTCAAGAATTAGTAAATAAAAAAAGTAGATTTCTGATAGAAGAAAAATGCGTTGGCGAAGAATTTACTTTACAAACTTTTGTTGATGGGAAAAATGTTCTCGGTTCCCCATTAGTTCAAGATCATAAAAGAGCTTATGAAGATGATAAGGGACCAAATACTGGGGGAATGGGATCTTATTCCATGGAAGAT
Source organism: Promethearchaeota archaeon (assembly GCA_048939445.1). GTDB lineage: Archaea > Asgardarchaeota > Lokiarchaeia > Sigyniarchaeales > SOKP01 > Loki-b32. Next base: position 8,849 of record JBHLPN010000049.1, read on the forward strand.
CATCTAATGCCATTTATTTCTAAAGAAGATGTTACTATAGCACTTGAAGATATGAGAAAAACGGTTGCAGCCGTAAAAGCAGAGACAGGGGTAGAATATAAAGGATTTTTATATGGACAATTTATGAAAACAGCAAAAGGATTAAAATTAATTGAATATAATTCTCGGTGGGGAGACCCTGAGGCCATGAATGTTCTGCCGCTCCTAAGAGGAAACCTGGTTGAGATTTGTTGGGCAATTATAGATGGAAACTTGTCTCAGAATTTTGAGTTTGAAAAGAAAGCAACAGTTTGCAAATACCTAGCTCCAGAGGGCTATCCTGTCAATCCTAAAAGGGATGAAGAAGTTAAAATAAATACACAAAAAATCGATAAATCTGGGGCAAAATATTATTATGCTTCAGTTTATCGAGAAGGTGAAAAGATTTTTACTACAACTTCAAGAGCGATGGGAGTATTGGGGATTGCTAATTCTTTAGAAGAAGCAGAAAGAATTGCAGAAGAGGGTGTAAAATGCATCGAGGGGAAATTATTCCACAGAAAGGATGTAGGCACACGTGAATTATTACAGAAACGAATTGATCACATGAATTCTCTTTTAAACAAATAAAAACTCTTTTTAATTTTGATATTTTCATATTTAATTGAGTTTTATATTCTATAATCATCAAACTCTAATAATATCATAATTAACTATAGCTTAGATCATGAATTGGCATGAAAAGAATGCTGAATTTAACGCTTTGATAAAGCAATTGTTTCACGATAACGATTGGCAAAAAAGAGCTGAAGCAGCCAGACAACTTGGTCTATTAAAAGATGGTAGAGCTACTAATTTAATGTGTAGAGCTCTAAGAAAAGAAAAAGATCATATTGTTATTAATAAAATAATTGAAGCCTTGGGTAGAATCGGCGATGGAAGAGCGACATTAAGGATCATAGAAAAATATAAAGAAGAACTAGAAAAAAATGAAATTGATAAATTCAGAATAATATATATTATAGAGAGTTTAATAAAAATCAAAGATAAACGAGCTTTATCATATTTTGGACCGTTATTGGACTCTTCTGACAAGGATATAAGAAATCTGGCCATAAAAGCTTTTGATATAATAGAACCAAATTGGAAAGAAATAGTGGAAAAAGAAAGAAATAAATCTGTCAAGGAAATTTTTAAAATGAAGGAATAACAGGTCTAATTTTTTAATAACTTCTTTCTTAGTAATTTCTCTTAATATAAGATTATAAAATATTGTATAAAGTTAGCTAGGCAAATCAAACTAGGCTATATATAGAAAAATGGTTTTTACTGATTTTCATTATAGATAATATCTCGAGCAAATTCCAAATAGATAAAAAATATATTTTTGTTCATACAATTTTTATATAAGAAAAGGTTAGTTCTCTCGAATATTATTATATAATTTCAATCCCAAATGGGGTATTGATCAAAAATGACAAGCATTTATGAAAAAAACAATAAATTAGGTTTAGTTTTCTCTGAAAATATTGATGATCCAATATATATTCTTAATGAAAAATTTCAATGTGAATATTCTAATGTTCGATATTTTCCATTAAATCAGAAAATTCATGAATTTATACATCCGGAGGATCTCAAGCGTGTGGATAGATTATTAAAAGACATATTAAAAATAGGGTATGGAACAGAAGAAGCTCATATTAAATATGAAGGCAATCAATTTAAATGGTTTGAGATTAAAGGAAGAAGTTTTTTAGAAAGCGAAGATAATACAAAAAAAATTTTTCTAATCTGTAGAGATATTACTAAATTTAAAAATCTCGAATTTGAAATTAAAGAAAGTCAAGCTCGTTTTGGTGAATTAGCAGATTATGTACCTGAGATACAATTCTGGAAGCTACTTCAAACAAGGGAAGGAAAAAGCGTTGTACAGAAGACTAGGGAAATGTTAGAACTAGTATTAGATAATATACCTCAACTTATCTATTGGAAAGATACAAATTTGGTTTATATGGGGTGTAATAAGAATTTTGCACTCTTAAATAAGATAATAGAACCAACAAGTATTATTGGAAGAACAGATGATGATCTAATTTGGTTTAAAGATAATATGAAATTTATCCAAACTAGGGAAATGGAAATTATGAAAAACGATACTGCTGAGTATAATACCATAGAATCATTAACTACTTTGGATGGTAAACAAACCTGGTTTGAGATTAACAGAATTCCTTTACATGATTCAAAAGGTAAAGTTGTTGGAATATTAGTTACTTACGAAAATATTACAATCCGTAAAAGAGCTGAACAAAAATTAAAAGAATCGGAAGAAAAATATCGTGGAATACTCGAAAACATCAAGGAAAGTTATTTTGAAGTTGATCTAAATGGGAATTTCACATTTTTTAATGACGCTCTATGTGAACTACATGGTTCTTCCAGGACAGAACTGTTAGGTGCTAATTATAAGAATTTTGTTGATGAGGATAATAAAAATAAAATTATTAAAGTTTATAGAGATGTTTTCGAGACAGGAAAACCAAAAACCAATTTCATATATCAATTTCGTAGAGAAAATGGGGAAAAAGTAATAGCAGAGTCTTCAGTATATCTAAAATACGATTCAGATGGAACTAGAATAGGATTCAGTGGATTAGCAAGAAATATTACTGAAAAATTCTCTCTGGAAAAGAAAATAAAAGAATCTGAAGAGAAATATCGCACAATTTTCAATTCAAGTCCTGATTATATTTTTATAACTAATACTAAAGGAGATATCCTAGATATGAATCCAGCATTGTTAGAACGAATAGGAATAACATTGGACGAAGTTAGATTTAAAAATTTTTCAGAATTTTATACGGGTGATGAACTTGACAAGTTAAGAGATGTAGGAAATTCATTAATTGCTGGGAACGAAGTCAAAGGATTGGAAGTCAAAGCTAAAACTAGGAAGGGAGAAATTTTTGAATATGAAGTAAATGCTGTTCCTTTAAAGGAAGATGGAAGAGTAACTAAAATTTTAAATCTAGCTAGAGATATATCTCTACGAAAACAAACAGAACAGAAACTTAAAGAATCTGAAAAAAGATATCGGCATTTATTCGAGAGTTCTCCGTATGCTATTTGGCTTATGGATGAAGATGGAACTATAGTTGACTGTAATTCAACAATGACTGATTTACTGTCAGTTTTTAAAATAGATGACCTAATTGGAAAAAAATTTTCTGAAGTTTTATCAGTTTTAAAAAGATCTGAATATCTCATAAATGTGTTAAAGGATCGTTTTAAAAAATTTCTAAAAGGTGAAAGATTAGGTCCTTTAGAATTTCAAATTACTCGAATGAATGGAACAAAGATATGGATATCAATCCAGAGTTCACTTGTAAAAATTGGAGATAAAATCCTCACGCAAGCTATAATCCACGATATAACAGAAAAGAAAAATATTGAGCAGAAAATAAAAGACTCAGAAGCAAAATATCGCCACCTATTCGAAAGTACTCCATATTCAATTATTATAATTGATAGAAAAGGAAAAATAATAGATTGTAATCCTGCTACTGAAAAGTTATTTAACAGAAAAATTGAGGACTTAATCAACCGAAATTTCTTAGAAATAAGCATAAAACCTGAAAAAGTTTTACCTCTTTTCAAAGAGAGATACGAAACTGTCTTAAAAGGAATTATCCCAGAACCACTTGAGGTTCAAATTTCTAGATCACAAGATGGACATTTAATGTGGATAAGTATTAATGATTCCCTAGTTGAAATTGGAGGTGAAACCGTTTTTCAGGTAATAATACAAGATGTTACAGAGAAAAAAATTGCTGAACAAGAGTTAAAGAAATCTCAAGAAGAATTAAAAATATTAAATAGAGAATTAGAACAAAAAGTACTTGAGCGAACTAAAGATCTAATAGAATCTGAACAACAATATCGTACCACAATTAATTCACTAAGTGATCCTCTGCATGTCGTAGATAGAGATTTAAAAATTATTTTAGCTAACTCTACCTTTGACTCTTGGCTCATTAAACTAGACATTGATGAAGAAATTGTTGGTCAGAATGTTTTTGAAGCATTTCCATTTTTACCTGATGAAGTTCGGGAAGAATACGAACATGTTTTTAATAGTGGGGAGACTCTTATTACTGAAGGGAGTATTGTTTTAAATTATATTGAAATTTTTACTGAAACTCGGAAAATTCCAATCTTTAGTGAGAATAGAGTTAGCCAAGTAATAACAATTATACGAGATATCACCGAACACAAGAAAATCGAAAATCAACTTATAGAATCTGAGGAAAACTTCAGAAATATGATAACTAACCTAGATGAAGGATACTATATGGTACAATGGGAAGGAAATCTATTATATCATAATCCAGCATTTTGTAAGATAGCAGGATACGATATCAGTGAAACTCTAATTGGACAACCCCCTCCATTCTCTTGGCAAAAACCGGAGGATCAAGAGAAATATAGAAGAGAATTACAAGAAAACGGAATAATTCGAAACTATATCGTGCCTGTAAAAAAGAAAAATGGAGAGAATATTGTCATACAAGTAAATGCTCACCTTATAAGGGATGATGATAATAATCCTATGGTAATTGAAGGGACTTTTTCTGATATTACAGAAAAATTCAGATTAGAACAGGAATTATTAGAGTCTGAGAGGAAATTAAGAGAACAGAATATTGAATTGAAAAAACTTGACAAAGTCAAAAATGATTTTATAACTATGGCAGCACACGAATTAAAAAC
>JBHLPN010000284.1:0-4245 GCA_048939445.1 Promethearchaeota archaeon
ATTGCTCCTAATCCCTGTGTATTATAAACTCTTTCAATTGCAATCATACCACCTAAAACAATAGGAAATCCCATGCTTGAAACCATAATTGCAGGTGTTTTTGCATTTTTTAAAGCATGTTTTTTCAATACATCCTTATTCTTACATCCTTTAGCTATAGCTGTATATATATAATCCTGTTGTAATACTTCTAACATTTTTCCCCTTGTTTGCTGAATAATCACAACTAATTGTACAATTGTTATGGCAGAAACAGGAACAATAAGGTGCCAAATATAATCCGAAAAAAGATAAAGTTTACCTGAAATTAGGGTATCTATAAGCCGTATATGGGTTATTGTAGGGGGTTCTGGATAACCAGGTGTTTTATATCCATATAAAGGGAATATTCTGAAAGGTGTATGAACATATAATTGCATTAAGAAAATTAAAACCACAAATCCTGGAATTGAAATCATTAGGTAGGTGAAAGTTCTAATAACTATATCTTTAGTTTTTTTATAATTAGCTGCGGATATTTTCCCTAAACGTAGCCCCAAAAAAATTGCTATACTCATACTAATGAACATTATTTCTAATGTTCTTGGTAAATGTGCGAAAATTATATCCCAAACTGGTGTTTTAAAAGCAATAGTCAAAGAAAGTCCCCAATTACCTGTAAGTATATTTTTCATAAATATTAAATATTGAATAAATATAGGTTTATCAAACCCTAAATATGCTATTTCTTCTAAATAATCCTGGTAAGTTGCCCATTGTGGTAGTCTCGGCCATATAGGATCTCCAGGAAGGGCTCTAGTAATAAAGAATGCAATAGTGATAACACCAAGGATAGATGCAATTGATACTATAATCCTTCTCAGAATATACTTAAATAAATTCATTTTTTTTAACTATCCCTCTATTTATTTCTAAGTATTGGATCAGTAGACTCTCTAAGACCATCACCTAATAACATAAAAGCAAGCACAGTTATTAGAATCATAAAACTAGGATATAATGAAGCCCAAGGAGCATTTTTCATATTAAATATAGCAACAGAGATATCATTACCCCATTCAATAAGACTAGGATCACCAAAACCTAGAAAGGACAGTACAGATAGACTTATGATCACACTGCCAATTTTTTGTGTAAACGATATAATAATTGGTTGAATGCAATTTGGAAGGATATGACGAAATATTTGTCTCATTTTACTTGCACCCACCATTTTAGCTGCATCTACATAAGGTAAATCCTGAACTTCTATTGCTGATGCTCTTATTAGACGAGCAAAATAAGGAATATCAATAAGACCAAATATTATTATCAAATTAACATAAGTTCTTTTGCCAGAAATTGCAATAATTGCAATAGCTAAAACAATTCCTGGAAATGCAAGAATTATGTCCATTATCCTCATTAAAATTGTATCTAACCATCCACCATAATAAGCAGCAATTAAACCTAAAAGAACTCCTATAACAAGACTAATTGCTACTGAACAAACACTTATCAATAGGGTTGATTGAGCACCATAAATTATTCTAGCTAAAACATCAAAACCACGAAATGTTTGTCCTAAGGGATGTTCTGGAGATGGAGCGGCAAACCATTCGCTACTATCTAAAGACATAAGATTTGCTTCTTCGAAAGTATACGGAGAAATCCAGGGTCCAAAAACTATTAAGGTAACGACAATGACAATAATAATAATCCCTATTAATGTTAAATTTGATTTCAATAATGATCTAGCTTTTCTTTTTCCATTCTTTTTCATATATTCTGATTCACGGTCTAATAACTCCTTTTTCTTATATCCAGGTACAACAATGAATTTAAGGTTTTTAAAAATCCAAGATAAAATACCCATAGATGATTTTCTTTTATTCATTTAAACCATAATTTTAAATATTAGTAGAGTTAGATAGTAAGTAAGTAACAGTTACTTACTTATAAAATTTTATCGCCATTCAAGTATATTATTTGCTTTAATGATATTAAAAAATGAGCCAACCTACCAAGAAACGAAGAAATAGGCAATTAACTATCGATAGAATAAAAAGAGTGACTCTCAAACTTATCAAAAAAAAAGGTTATGCTCAAACTAAAACAAATAAGATCGCTGAGTTAGCTAATGTTAACATTGCATTAATTTATAAATATTTTCCTATGGGAAAACCTGAAATTTTAAGATCTTTATCTAAAGATATGTCGACAGATTTGGATTCTCATCTAAAGAAAATTAAATCAAATGATCCACGTGAAATCTTATATGATGTTATCATGAATTTTATTAAAATACATCATAAAGATGCTCCAATCATTAAAGCACTAAATATTGCCTATCTTTCAAACGAAAAGCTTTTTCAAGAAGATCAAGAATTTTACAAGGATAGAAAACCTTTAGGTCCACCATATATGTCAAAAGTATTGCTTAAACTAGGCTATCCAATTAAAGGAGATTTATATGAAATAAGTGGATTATTGATGAGATTAATCGATAATGTAATTCATCGTCATGTATTATTTGGTAATATTGTACGTACTGACGAAGAATTAGCAAATTTCCTCACAGACCTTATTTTAAGATATGTTAAACAAATGTAAAAAAATTACTAAGGATAATAATAAAAGTTTAGAGGAGGATATCTTTTTCTTACATCTTCTATTCTGATACCATAGATTTATATTGATAATGCTTTACTCTTCCCATAATAATTCAATGTTCTAACATTTAAAATTAAGTGTAAAAATGCGTCCACCATTAAAAAGAAAACGAAGACTTTTTCTTTTCATTTTGGCACTTCTTTTAAGTATTTCATTTATATTCATCCCTAGTAAATTAAATACCATTAATCTTAAAACTCTGCTTGTTAAAAATAAAGAAAACACTTTCTTGAAATTTTCAGATTATTATAACCTTTCAGGGTTCTCGATATTTATTAATGATTTAGATCCTAATTATAATTGGAATAAAACCACCGCTGAAAATGATTGGTGTAGCGGAACAGGTTCATGGAATGATCCTTTTATTATTGAAAATATTACAATTGATGCTCAAAATCCTTTTAATATTGAAACAGTTATACTTGATTATGAAAATTCTACAGCTTGTATTACTATTCAAAACTCCAATGTTAGTTTTATTATTAGAAATTGTGCAATTTGCAATTCGGGAGCAAGAATACTTGATTGTGGAATTAAGTTAATTAATGTTATTAACAGCCAAATAATAAATAATAATTTTTCATCAAATTCTGTTGGAATTTATTTACCTTCAAATTATAATTACTCTGCAAACAATTACAATAGTCAGAATGATATTTCTAATAATATTTTTCAAAATAACAACGCGGGAGTAATTTGTATTGGGCATAACAATAGAATTATAAATAATACCTTCAACCATAATAATTTTGGTCTATTAGATTCAGGAGTTAACAACTTAATTTCTTTTAATACGATGGGTAAAAATCAATGCGGTATAGGACTTTGGGGCAATTATTATTGTACAGTTTCAAATAATAATTTAACTCATAATATTGAAGGTTTATGGGGTTATTATTCTTTCAATAATTCAATAATTACAAATTCTATAAATAATAATAAAGCAAATGGGATTTTTATGCAATCGAGTTGGTATAATAATATTTCTAATAACGAGTGTAACAGCAATAAAATTAATGGAATCTATTTACAAGGAAGATTTGATCCGTTTTTAGGAGTTCTTCCGGACTGCAATTATAATTGGATTTTAGAAAATATTTTAAAAAATAATTCAAATGGTATTCTACTTAACCATACAATTCATAATAAAATCATCAATAATAAAATAAAAAATAACAAATTTAGTGGTATTCAATTAAATCATAGTGATTATATTGATATTTTTTACAACAGAATTGAGGAAAATTATTATGGAATTATTCTGGAAGAATCAAATTTGAATGAGATTATTCAAAATATGGTAAATTCTAGCTATTGTGGTACTATGTTTATAGAGTCAGATTGGAATGATGTTGTCCAAAATACCATAAACCATAATTACTATGGAATATATGTTAGTTCCTCTCATTGGAATGATATTACAGGGAATATATTGCATTATAATATGATCTGCTATATAGAAGATGGTTATTGTTTGAATAATAAATATGAAGATAATGATTGCATTGAAATAAAAATTAATGAAATTAATTGGTTCATAGTATTTGGTATTTTTTCTTTAATTGGGCTAATAATTCTATTATTTATCCTTTT
>JBHLPN010000285.1:0-4243 GCA_048939445.1 Promethearchaeota archaeon
AATTGGACATGGGATGGAAGTGAGGCGGATATAGGATATTGTGTCGCAAAAGATTTAGAAGGAAATTTCTATATTGGGGGATATACAGTAGTACCCGGGAACCAACAAGATTGGGTTTTAGTAAAACTTGATAATAAAGGAGAATACCAATGGCATCAAACTTGGGGTTCTAGAGGAGTTGACATATGTCTTGATATTGCTATCGATTCTTTAGGATATATTTATATGGTAGGAGTAGTTCAAAATACGGTTTTAATGGCAGATGATGCTTGTCTTGCGAAATTTAACTCATCTGGTCATTTTCTATGGTATTATTCATGGATAAACAGTTATTGCCCTGCAATAATAATTGATCCTTTAGACAATGTTATTTTAGCAATTAATGATTATTTTAATGGTGATATCGGAATTTTAAATTACTCAAATTCAGGAGATTTGCAATGGATTAGTAGTTGGGGAACTACAAATTTAGACTGGGCTCGCAACATTGCATTAGATCAAAGCCAAAATATTTATATTACCGGAAGCACCTATAAAATCGGAGAAGAAGGTGGAATAGAGTTGTTTTTTACTAAATTCAATAATAAGGGGCATTTTTTGAGCTACCGAACATGGGGAGGTGAAGATGAAGATTCAGGTTACTGTATCATAATTAGCCCCCTTTTAGATATTTATATATCTGGAATTACTAGTAGTTATGGCTCTGGAGCCAAAGACCTTTGCTTATTAAAATATTCCCCATTAAATACTCTCATGTGGGAAAGAACTTGGGGAAATGATGGAGATAATAGTGGAAATGCGATAGATTTTGATCCTGATGGAAATATATATGTAATTGGTAGCTCTGAGCAGGATGCTAATGAAGACATTTGTTTATTAAAATATAATAACGAAGGAGAGGCTAAGGGATATTTTCTATGGGGGGGTCCCGGGAATCAACATGGTTATGATATAATGTTATTAAATTCTACTTGCTTAATAGCTGTGGGTACCACAGAAGGGGATATATGTCTATTAAAATTCGAACTCCAAGAAGCTGATGGTATTTTTGAACCATATACTCCCTGGTACCCTTTATTTATATTAGCTTTATCCTTAGGATTGATTTCAATAATTATTATTGTTTTATTTAAAAAATGGTCATTTAGACATCAAAATAAGTAAGTAGACTTGAAAAAGATGGTTTTAATAAACTTCTAATCTCTTTTTCTTTTGTATAATTTATTTATAAGAATGATAATGACACCAAATATAGGTGGGACAAAAATTAACATAATTTTCATGGAATAATACACATAATTATATTCATTTTGAAAATCGAAATAATAATTTAACCCAACATAATTGATCTCAATTTTCTCTTCATTCCAATCCCATTGATAACATTTTCCATCTGAAATGTCAGAAATAACACATAAATCTTCATTATAAATGGAATTAGGAATATTTCCATGTGTTCGAATTTTCACTGTTTCAGTGACGTTACCATTCCATAAACGTGCAGTTCCCACATCATAAATAATCCTATAATAGCCAAAGGTGTAGGGGAATTCTGGCTTAGGGATATTAAAAATGTATTGTAATTTCATATATGTGCTTCTATTGATTGAGATATTACAAAGAACCCAGAAACCTTGATCCACTAATGATCTATTGTAAATATATTGATTCCATATTTCTGAATCATATTCTTCGTCAATATCATGGTCGTGAATTATAGAATAGGGAATAGATGTATCATTTACTAAAACAGTACAATTCTCCACAGGATAAAATTCAAATGGAGCTCCAATTGTAAGATTTATGTCATCATCAGGGTTAAATATAGTGTAGTTTCCGTTGAAAGAAATTCCACCTAAATATTTCAGATTGGAAGTATCTGCATCTATCAATACATTCGCCGAGATTAAAGAAAGGGTAACATTTTCTTTAGGTAATAATCCACCAGAATAACTTGTTATTGGGATAGGAGCTGGATCAGCAACTGATTTATTTATAATGATTATATTCAGATTGGTTAACAATAAAATGATTGATAATAGAGTTATTTCCTTTTTTCTATTCATCCCGATTTCATAAAATAGTTATTTATTTGAATTTTTAAATCTTCCCTTTGCTTTACTCTCTTTTAGTAATATCCAATTCTAATAATACTTTTCATGCTGAAACAATAATTGCTTATATTACAAATAAATATTGAAACATAGAAGATGTAGTCACTACAAGAACAATAAAAACCATAATTGATAAACAGATTATTTCTTTATTATAATACATTGTTAAGATTCCAAAACATATTATACCTATTGTAGGTATATCATACATTCCCAAATATCTTTGGATATCAACAACTTGATAATAGTCAATCGATATGGGTGCTAAAAAAGAAAAATAGAATGAAATGTATCCGATAATTATAAGAAAAAGACCTTTAAATTTAGGAATAACAGAAAAAAATATTAGTCCCATACCAATAGGATTAGTAAAACATGCATAGAGAATCAAATCATATGTATATTGGGGTACTATGATATAAGGATTAAACACTAAAAATTGTATAGTTATTATATAAGTCAAATCAATAAAAGTTATTATAAGCCCTATTATTATGCAAGGCTTTTTAATACTTATCATGGAAGTTGGTTTTTCTTTTTTAGGTACAAGCAGAAAAAGTTGCTTTACTTTCTTCTTTCTTAAATTATATCCACAAAATTCACAAACGAGAGCGTGGCGACCTAATTTTTTTCCACATTTCGGACAATAAATTAAGTCCTCCTGCGATTCCATTGTAATTTTATATTAATTTGATTTTTCTCTTTAAAATAATTAATTATAATTTCAAATTAGCTTGATTAAATAATCTTTATGTAATCATCATTTTGATTCCGAAAGAAAGATTATCACCTAGGTTTTTAAACCTTTGGTTGACTTGCCCCATTGAAATCAATATCCCAGATTCTAAAAAAGGGAATATCAATTTGATTTATATTATGCAATATTTTAGAAAATTAAAAATAACCATACTATGCTTTCCAAAAACTAAAGGGACAATTTGATTCTTAACCCGTAAAATTAAAAGGAAAAGAAATTCAAAAAAAAATAACTTAACAAAAATTATGTAAAGAATCGGAAAAAAATTGAAATATTTAAAAACCTAAAAATCAAAAACTTTGGAACTTCTTACGAAATCCTCAGATTTCTTCTTTCGACACTTCCGACAAATTGCCCTAACCTCTTTAAAACTTGCTCTTACCTCATTAAAACTCAATTTCAAATCTTTTCCGCATTGAATACAGCGTACTTTCGCTTTGATTCAAATCGCCTTGTTCTACTTTTCTACTTTTTTTTCTTTTTTCTTAATTTTTGTTAAATTAAAGAGAGAGAGGAACTCCCCCTCTTTAATATGGATTGGAAAAGAAATTATCATGAAAAAATTGGTAAAAAATAAAAAATAAAAATCCAGGAACCCCCCTACCTACCACACTTCTTACATACAGCCCGAGGATCCATAAAATTCAATTTTATCTCTTTACCACATTTCATACAAGTTATTCTTATTCTCTTAGGCATTCTTATCCCTCTTATTTTTTTTTTTAAATTAAAAATCAAAAACTTTTGAAGTTCTGATAAATTCTATAGTCTTCATTTTTCGACACTTTTTACAAACTGCCCTTGAGTCGTCAAAATCCAATTTTAGCTCTTTACCACATTTAATACAATTGACCGTTATTTTAGCCATAGAAATCTCTCTTTTGTTTTAATTAAATAGGAAAAGATAAGTTTTAATAAGTGTTATATCTCGAATGATATTGTTCCATATCATTCCTAATTATTATCAATCTTATCTTCTTTTTTATTCGCTTTCCAAGAATTTTTCATTACCTCCATTATTAAATTTACTTATTGAGGGAAAAAATTGCCCCTAATAATTCTTGCATCAAGATTATTTTTTATTTTATTAATATAGAACTCCTTTTCGTGAAATTTGCCATATTTGCTTGCTCTCACTTTTCTTTTAACTTTTTTTGCTTTTTCTTTAACTTTCTCCGCTTTTTCCTCAACTTCAGGAATAAAAACATAAATTTCTTCGTCCTCTAAAACTTGAACCATTTTTTTAACCTCTCTTTTATGGCTTTTTTTTTGTTTGTTCTTAAAATTATTTAGGATGAACTTTAATTTATAGATTCGTACTTCGCACTTCACATGGAGTTCATACTTTAGTCTGAAGTGTAAAGTTTAAAAA
>JBHLPN010000286.1:0-4239 GCA_048939445.1 Promethearchaeota archaeon
ATTCATTGATTATAATAGGGAATTAAGAAAAAGGAGTTTGAATTTTTGGCTGTACTAGTAAGTCCAAATAACAAAAATGATTTAGATCTAAATTATATAAGTGAAAATCTAAAAAATTTAGAAAGAATTTTAAAAAAACATGAAATTTATCTTGAAAATGAGTTTAAAAATTGGGTTGATCATTTCAAAGAGATTTATGGTAAGAAAGAAGCTAATATCCATTTGTATGTTGTTTTTGCTTTAATTTTCTTTATTGGGCACCATTTCATTTCTAAGTTTATTCTTAAAAATGAAAATTTGATATTAAAACAAAAAAATTCTTTAAAAATGTTTAAAAAAATCGAAGAGTACATACAATCAAATTATCCTAATTTAGATTTATTTGAGATTAAGTATTTTAATCCGTTATTTTCTATTTTTGAAACAGAAAATCTAGATTTTTTTTACTCATTTGTTTTAGATGTATCTAATTTTGTTTTTACTTTAAAAATTCCACCAGAATATTTTTTTGATTATCTCATTCAAAAGTTAATAGCACCAATCATTAGACATAAATCGGGAGAGTATTATACGCCTCCATTTTTAGTAAAAATGATGGTCAAAGAGTCTTACTCATTTGGAGAAACAGTATTAGATCCATGCTGTGGATCAGGAAATTTTTTAACTGAAATTGTAAAGTATGTTCTTTCTCAGATTGAAACAAAAGAAAAGAAAATTACTGCGATAAATAAGATATATGGTTTTGATATAAATCCAATTTCAGTTTTTATATCTAAAATTAATCTAATGTATTTAATAAAAGATAAGATCTCTGAAGTTAATCTTAATTTATATGTATTTGATTCTTTGTTTCAAATAAGAAGATCTTTCAATGAAAATTTCGATTTAATAATAGGAAATCCCCCTTGGTATACTTATCGTGATATAGAATCTATTGATTATCAAGATAAAATTAAAATTTTGGCAGATAAATTGAAAATAAAACCATTACCGAAGAATCTCTTAAATTTAGAAATCTCTACTATATTCTTTACTAAGGCAAAGGACACATTCATGAAAGAAGGTGCTAAAATATTCTTTGTAATAACTAAGGGAGTAATAACAGGGTCCCATACTTCACGCTTCCGTAATTTTGAAGGATTTTCTAATATAAAAATTTGGACATTTGATAAACAAATTGAAAATATTCTTAATATTGATTTTATCTGTTTATTTGGACAAAAATCAGGAGAGAAATTCCAATACACCAATAAGGAGATAAAATCTTACCATTTTAATCTAAAGGATAATAAAAAGAACATTGGGTATTTTAAAAATGTAGAATTGAAATTAGAACGAGTAGTTGATTTATTGCCCTATTCAATCGAAGAAAAAGCAGGAAAAGTTTATACTAAAAAATTTATCTCGAAGGATATCATAAAAGACCTTTTACCCATAAAAGAGAGTTATTATAAACCCCTTTTTCATAAAGGAGCAGACTTAAATCCGAGAAATTTGATATTTGTGAGATATAATAAAATTAGTAATTCTTTAATCCGAATAAATCCAGATCATCGAATATTCAAAAGAGCAAAATCTCCATGGAATAAAAAAGAATTTAAAAATGAGATTATTGAACAAAAGTATGTTTTCAAGGTAATTAAAAGTACAGAATTGGTTAAATTTTATGCCTACGATTATTACAACGTCTTTTTACCACTTTCAAAAAATGATTTAAGCTATGATTATTCCAAATTAAATGAATATGCTAAATTATTTTATGATAAAATCAATAATCTATATAAAAAATATAAAAAAGACACAACTAAGCATAAAACCTTAATGGAGAATTTAGATAGGTGGTCTAAATTAATAAATGAAAGGCAACTATCAAAAATCAAAGTTGTATACAATAATTCAGGTTCTTTACTACAATCTGCTGTAATACAAGGAGATTTTTTAATTACAGGTGATTTGTCTTTCTATGATACAAAAAGTCTGGAAGAAGCGTTTTATTTATCAGCCATCCTTAATTCTGATTTAATAACAAATCAAGTAAAGATAATGAAAAGCTCAAGACACATCTTTAAGCTCCCGCTCGATATTCCTATAAAAAAGTTTGATGTTAGAAATCCAAATCATCAGAAAATAGCAGAATTGGGAGAAAAAGGTCAAGAGCTTGCAAAACAGAACATAAACACTTATATTGAAAAAAATAAAGGTAATTTCACTAAATTTAAAGTTCAAAAAATGTTAATCGATAAGTTGAAACCTATTTTTAGTCAAATTGATGAAATACTGAGGAGAGAATTTCACTTAAAGTAATATATGAATTAAAGTAATTTTTAACGTATTAAAATAAATAAGTGGATTTACATTTATCACATATTATATACCTATTCTAACATGAAAAACTATATATTCAAAATTCTTCTGGCTGGAAATGGTGGAGTTGGTAAGACATCACTTCTAAGAAGATACGTTGATGGATATTTCGATGAAAGCACCATAATGACGGTAGGTGTAGATTTTTTTACTAAAGAGCTTAATTTTAATAATGCCCATTGTTTACTTCAATTATGGGATTTAGGAGGTCAAGAACGCTTTAGATATCTTCTTGAAAATTTTGTAATGGGAGCAAGGGCAGCACTTCTTTTATTTGACTTAACGCGAATGCCTCTTATAAAAGATATCTTAGAATGGGTAAATATTACTCGATTACATGATATTAATTTACCTATTTTACTTATAGGAACAAAACTAGATCTAGATGACTTTATTGCGGTTGATGATGAGAGTGCTCTACATCTTAAAAATACTTTTAATATGATAGATTACATTAAAACATCAGCTAAAACAGGATATAATGTCGAAAAAGCATTTGAAATGCTAACAAAAAAATTAGTTGAGTTAAGTAGATATTAAAATTGTTCTATAGTAAAGATGGTTAAGATGAGTGATGAATTAGTTATTCTTGGATCTGGAGGTGGTAGGCACCACATTAGAACCCAATATAGAGCCACAGGAGGAATTATTTATAAATTTAATGGTATCCAAGCGCATATAGACCCTGGACCTGGTGCGATTGTCCGGATTAATCAATTTCAAGAAGACCCTGTAAAAACAGAACTCTTTATTGTGACCCATGCTCACGTTGATCATTACAGTGATTTAAGTGCTATGATTGAAAGCTCAAGAGAAATCTTACATGATAAAAATTATAATTACTTTAAAAAAGGCACTTTAATTACTACTAGTGAAGTACTAGAATATATCTCAGAATACCATCTTAACATGCTTGAAGAAGTAGTGAAATTCAGAGCAGGAGATTCATTTAATTATAAAGGTGCAGAAATAATTGGTACTAAAACGGTTCATTCTCCTAATAATGAGGGTTTTGGTATTAGATTTAATCTTAAAAATTATTCCTTAGCTTTTACGAGCGATACAATGGTGTATGATGGTTTTTCTGAAGAATTTTCTGGTTGCAACATCCTAATTCTTAATCTTTTAAGACCAAACTCAATTATATGTAAGAGACATCTATGTACTGATGAAGTCATACCCTACCTCAATAGGATTGATCCACCACTAAATGGTCTTATTATAACTCATTTTGGTTCTTATATGGATAGTCCAAGGTCGACAAAAAATTTTGTACCTAGCCAGGTAAAAAAACTTCAAGAAAGGACAAATATAAAAAATATCATTGCTGCTAAAGATGGATTAAAAATCAAGGTTAGAGATCTTATAAAATAGAATTGATAATCTTTTACTATTCAAGAAAAAATATCTTATACAAAAATGTGTGAATTTAACAAAAATGTACACAAAAATCAAAAATTGTGTACTTAAACAATCATAAACATGTTCTGGATATAAGAACGGTTTTACTTTATAATACGATGATTTTTATATAAAAAAGATCTATAATTGATTAAGGAAGGGAAGTCTTTGGATAATCTGTCGCGTAACATTGGATACTTGATTACTTACCCTGTTTGGGTATTGTCGCTTCGACACCTGCCAAAATTCGCCCTCTATTAAACTCGTTGAGTTTAATTCTCTCCCTGATTTTAAAATTTCCGCACAGATTTCTTTTCCCTTACCTTTTCTTTATCTTTAGACTGAGGTTAATTTTGATAAGTTAACGAGGAGATTGGGTTCTGCTTAACAAAATTGTTAAATATACTTGTAAAAGCATTGAAAGTTGGAGAAATATAAGCTCAGAATTAGAAATTCGGTTAGTTCCGATATAAT
>JBHLPN010000050.1:0-3785 GCA_048939445.1 Promethearchaeota archaeon
CAAATTTACCAATGAAATATCATCATTTTGAATTAAAATTTTTACATTTCCATGACCTTCAACACGTTTACAAACATCAATGACTTTTAACAATATATTCACCTTATCAATTTTGGCTTTGAAAATCGATAAAAAATGCCAGAATAATTCTTTAAATCTTGAGATAAATCAATCAAACTTAAATAATTAATAATATTAGAAGTGAAATCTTTTGATACAGGCCCCATACATCCTTCACATGGAAGTCCCAATTTTATACATTTATATTCACATCCATCGCGAGTTATAGGACCTAAGCACAAAATACCTTTTTCCAAAAAACATTCAGAATTTTCTTCATCAATCATAATTTCTTCTGGATCCGGATAAATTTTAGAAATTTTTAAATGAGAATTTATTTCCATACCTTCTCTTAATGGACAATTGAAACACATATTTTTTTTAGATAATATTAAATCTTTATTTTCAACTAATCTGATAAGACAATTCCCAAATAATTTAGAAGGAGGAGGACACCCAGGAATAATGCCCTCAATTTCAATATAATTCGAGATTGGTTCTGCTATTTTTGAATCCGAAAGACTTAAAATTCCTCCAAAACTAGCACATGTTCCTAAAGCAAAAACCTTTTTTGCTCCTTTTCGAACTTTTCGAAGCATTATTATTTGTGCTTCTTCAGAGATACAGCCTTCTACTAAAGCAATATCACAATTTTTAAAATCTTCTACATCAGTAATAAAGGGAAAATAAGTTATTATAGATCTTTCAAGGATCTGTGGAAAAATATCCAAAGAAATAAGAGTTGAGATGCATCCTGTACATGAAGTTAGAGAAATTATTATAATTCTAGGCTTCATATTTAATTTCCTCCAATAGCATATTATAAAATTTGTTGGCAACTTCAGCAAATTTATTACCCTCAACAGCATTCAAATGTTCAAGAATTATTCGATCTTTGTATTTAGGTGATATTATATTCTTTAATAACCTAATTTTCTTTTCTACCTTTTTTACTCCATCAATAAAACGACAAGCTCCTTGTCTACAGCCAACTATCATCACTCCATCGAAACTGAGTTCAAATGCCTTAATAATAAAATTAGTATCAATGCGTCCTGTACAAGGCACCCTTATAATAAAAACATTTGGATTATAAGAGATTTTTTTAAGCCCAGCATCATCAGCTGCTGCATATCCACAAGAGGCGCAGCAAAAGGCAATAATTTTTGGATGTGTTCTAAATTTCGAAAAAATTTTAATTGTTGCTAAAGTTTTCTCATAAGTGTCTATATTTAGATCTATTGCATTAGTAGGACAAATACTGGCACATGTACCACAACTTTTACATTTGAATTTATCTATGTTAATTTTATCTGCTTCTATTGTAATAGCATTATAAGGACAAATCTTTAAGCATAAGCCACATAAACCGCATTTATTTTCATCAATTTCTATTCCTGTGAACTCTGCTATTAAATAATCCTTAGAAAGTAATGAAATGACTTTTAAGGCAATATTATTAGTTGTTGAAATTGTAGTATTATAATCTAATGGACCAAAGATCGTCCCAACACCATAAATTCCAGATGCTAATGTATCCTCACTCATAAAACCATTGTCATCTAGGGTAAAATCCATATATTGCCGAAGTTTTTTTAGATCTTTATTGGGGATATATTTAAGATTTAATACAATCAAATCACTCGGAAACTCGATATTATCCGCATTAACATAATTTATATCTTTATTGGATTCAATAGTAACATTATTGGCATAAATAAATCTGGGATTAGTTGATTTTAATAAAATCTCATCCTTATCCTTTAATTTACTTAAATCATAAAAAATATTGACTTCACATTCAGGATTTTTTATTTTAATATCCTCTATATATTTTTCTGCTAAAATTTCAGAGTAATCTGCTAGATATTTTGAAGGACCAACTTCTTGAATAATAGAAATAGTATTTATAGGTTTTTTATCAGATAATCTTAAAAGTTTTCCTTCAGTTAAACCATCAGATGATAAAATCCGCTCAAATTCAGGTGAAGTTATTATATTTTTCTTGGGATTATAATGATAATCCTCTAAATCTCCATAAAAATCAGATCCAATAGCAATAACTTTAGTACCAACCTTAATTTCAATTTTTTCTTCTTTTTGATTTAAGTCTATTGCTTTATTCACGCAGGCACGCTCACAAATTCTACATTTAAGACATTTTTTTATATCTTCTTCATCAATTAATGGAACAAAAGGATATGAATGAATAAAGGGGATATATATAATTTTTCGATTAGTTAAACCAAATTCATACTGATTTGGCTTTTCTATGCTACACACTTCTGTACACTGTTTACATCCAGTACATCTTTTCTCATCAATATAACGAGGTTTTTTAATTAAATTAATTGTGAAATTTCCTACTTCTCCTGATACATTTTCAATTTCAGTATTAGTAAAAACCTTTATATTTTTTTCATCCACTAATTCAGCTATTAATTCTGAGATGAAACATATTGAGCAATCACCCATATTATGAATTCGATGCCATCTAGCTACCTTACCTCCTATTGTTGGTAATTTTTCAATGAGATATACTTTTATTCCAGCTCGAGCTAAATTTAAGGCAAGTGTTATACCTGCAATTCCTCCTCCTAAAATTGCACAACTCTTCTCTATTTCAACTCTCTTCACTTTTACTTTTTTTTGAAGATTTACACGTTCAATGGCTGCTTCAATTAATAATTTAACCTTTTCTAATGAAAGTGAAGGATCTACATAATTTAATTTAGATTGATGTACCCAGCAACATTGTTCTCTAATGTTAGCAATTTCTATATTTGTATGATCAATAATATCTTCAAAAATTCGTTCAAAAAGATGTTGATGTGTTTTTGGAGAACAAGCAGCTATTACTATTTTATTTAAAAAATTATCTTTAACCCAATTACGGATTTTTTTAAAATTCTTTTGTTGACAGAGATTTTCAAAAATCTTCACTGAAACAACTTTTCTTAATTTATTCACATAATTTTCAAGTGCAACGATATCAATTACATTTGAAATTTCTGTATTACAATCACAAATAATTACTCCAATTCGGCTTATTTCACTTCCTTTAGAGTCTAAATAATCATCAATATTTTCTCCTGATAAAATTCTTTTATTAAGATTAAGAATTTTGAGTACACGTTTTCCATCTTCTGTAATAAAATACGATTTTTTGTCTTTACCTATTAATGAGCCGATCTTTTTGAGATGAAAATTTAGTTGTCCTGTTGTTTCTAAACCTAGTTTTTCCATTAAATCAGTATAGGGAAGATAACCCTCTTTTTCTAAAAGAAGTAAAATTTTTCTCCTAAATGGATGAGACAATATCGAATATATATCCATTATTTAAATCCAACCTTCTTTTTCCTATGCCAAACAAATATTTTAAAATTTTTTTTTAAAATTATACAAAAATTATTCTTTATCTACTACTAAATTCATTTATTTAGAGTTCCATGTTATCATTTTATTCTTCATATTTGTTTCTGTTCTCTTTATTTTTGATTGAGAGAATTGGGTTATTTTTTCTATCATCTTCTTTTTGTCATTAATGTCCAATTTCAAAGGTTTGATTATACCTTTGTTTAAAGTTTTATGGACTATGTCTTTTCCTTTTTGAGTACGAGTAATTACTGTTGTAAATTTATCTGGGGAACCTAAACCTCCAAATGAAATATCTGCATAAATATTTGTGAAATCTTTGCAAACAGAGCAAGCTTGACGCATATAAT
>JBHLPN010000050.1:3885-6908 GCA_048939445.1 Promethearchaeota archaeon
ACACCAGATGCATTAATTAAATCTTCTTTATTTTTAGCCAATGCAGCTTCTCTAGAGAAAGGTGATTTTGTTTTTGCAACAATTGCTCCATCAATCACTTTTTTTTCTATCAAATAATTAATTATTGAGTTCACAACCCCCCCGTCTGTCCCATGCTTTAAAAATTCACTATCGATAGCTTGGCAAGAGTAAATTGCATCTATATATCCTGAAGGCATTGATAAAAAACCTGAAAATTTGAAGGTTTTATTGAGTTCATCATCTAAAACATGAGTTTGAGGACAAATGAAATAGCATATCCCACATTCAAGACATTTTTCTTTATTTAAATATACTGGAGGTGAGTAAGGGTCTTTAAATCCAATTACATCATTTTCTATTGAATTACAGAAACTAACACAACCTCCACATTCTTGACAAATCCCAGGTTTATGGACTTCTTCAATTAAATCGTTAAACGTTTTTATATTCCTTATTAAATTTCACCAATTTTAATTTAAGATTTGAAATATTTTAATGACTATTTTGATTAACGAAATGATCCCTATGATAAATATTGTTGTCATAATATATAAATATAATCTTTTTTCTATTTTATATTATCATTTATGGTTGTCTCATTGTTTGGAAAGTCTCAATAAGTCTCATGAAAATAAATAATATGTTGTTAGAAATGGTTATATAAAAACTAAATCCGAACATTTTGTCAAAAAAATGACAAAAAATTTTGTCAATTTGTTGAAATTTCTATTATCATATTTTTTAAATTTATTATAAACCATCATTTAATCGGAATAGGACAGAAAATAGCATTAAAAGGTTAGGTAAATTTTAGTTCCTTCAGCTTCATAAACTTGTTATATAATAATTAGGAATAATTGGTGATGTTTTAAATAGGTGAATTAAATGTCTGAGATACAGACCAACGTGAGAATCGGAGTTTATATATGTAGATGAGGAGTTAATATTAGTGCTTCTATCGATTGTGATCTTATTAGAGACTATGTTGAAGCACTCCCAAATGTTATTGTTTCTAGAGTAAATGATTTTACTTGTAGTGATCCTGGACAAAATATTATTAAAAACGATATCATAGACTTAGATTTAAATCGAGTCGTTGTTGCAGCTTGTACACCAAAAATTCATGAATCCACTTACCGAGCAGTTTTAACTGAAGCAGGATTAAATCCATATTATTTCCAAATGGTTAATCTTCGTGAACATTGTTCATTCACTCACTCGGGTGATAAGAGAAGTACTACTGAAAAAGCTATAAGGCTAGTGCAAGCAGGGATAAATCGTGCCAGAGAATTAGAAATCATCCCTCATAAAAAAATATCTGTCGAAAAATCTGTATTAATTATTGGTGCTGGTATTGCAGGGATGAATGCTGCATTAGATTTAGCAAATCAAGGAATAAATGTGTATTTGGTCGAAATAGAACCCACAATTGGCGGAAAAATGGCACAATTAGATCGAATTTATCCTACAGACGACTGTGCTATATGAGTTCTAGCACCGATTATGGTCAGCACTTCAAAACATCCAAATATAACATTATTTACCTATAGTGAAATTACTAGATTCAGTGGCATCCCTGGAAATTATATGGTTAAAATACAAAAAAATCCTCGTTATATTGATGAAAAAAAGTGTACTGGATGTGGATTATGTACGACAAAATGTCCAATAATAGTACCTAACGAATTTAACAGAGGTATTGGCGAAAAAAACGCAATTTACATACCTTTTCCCCAAGCAGTACCAAAAGTTGCTCTAATTGATAAGAGTGTATGTATAGAATGCAAAAATTGTCAAAGAATTTGTCCAGCAGACGCGATAAATTTTGAACAGGTGCCAGAATATATTGATTTAAATGTTGGTGCAGTTATTATCGCCACAGGATGGGATGAATATCCAATAATAACGAGTAATGAATATAAATATGGTATTTATCCTGATGTTATTACTCAAATAGAGTTAGAACGTATGTTAAGTCCAGTTGGACCAACAGGAGGTCATTTATATAGAATTTCTGATGGAAAGATCCCAAAAACAGTTGCTATGATTCAATGTGTTGGTTCAAGATCATTAAAAGGGAATCCATATTGCTCTGGAGTATGTTGTAATGTTGCCCTTAAAAATGCTCAATTGTTAAAACAAGAATATCCTGATATGGAAATTGTTATTTTTTATATAGATATGCGGACATGGGATAAAAAAAATGAAGAATATTATAGAAAAGCGAGAGAAGCGGGTATAATGATGATTCGGGGAAAAGTAGGAGATATTCGAGAAGATCCTGATATAAAAAAAATAAAAGTTACAGCTGCTTCAACTTTAACAAATGATTTCATTACTATGAATACTGATTTAGTTGTATTATCAACAGGCATGGTTCCTTCTAAAAAAACAGGTCAAATTGTTGAGATTTTAGGGATAAGTAAAGATATTTATGGGTTTTTAACTGAAGTTCATGGATGTTTAAAACCTCAGGAAACGAATAATTTGGGGATATATATATGTGGTTGTGCTGCTGGACCTAAAAATATCCCTTACTCAGTATCAACAGCTTTAGCAGCAGCAAGTAAAGCATCTACTTTACTTTCTAAAGATTCTATAACTCAAGAATTAATCATTGCTGAAGTTAATAAAAATCTATGTATAGGTTGCCATAGATGTGAAAGACTTTGCAATTATATGGCAATAAAAGTTAATGGAGAGAATATAGCTGAAGTAAACGACTTAAAATGTAAAGGTTGCGGAGTCTGTGTATCATCATGCCCTGCCAGAGCAATTGATCTTAAATATTATAGAGATAAACAAATTATTGAAGAGATAAAAGGGATTTGTAATACTGAACTTGAATATAAGGAAGAATATATTGAATCTATTGAACTTATTTGGAAAAAGATTGAAGCATTAGCTCCTCATCAAACATAATCTGAAAAAGAATGATCCTCTTAAAAAAATGTTAGTTAAGAGGTAACTAATCCATCGCATGGGTTTTCAGAAAAACACAA
>JBHLPN010000050.1:7008-13530 GCA_048939445.1 Promethearchaeota archaeon
TTCTTATTTTTTAAAGATATTAATTTATTATACCAATCTATTTTCTTCTTCTTCCATTCAATAGTTTTATTAGATGGAACAATAAATTGTTCAATTATACCTTTTGAAAGCATATTATTTATTACTTTTTCACCATTATTAGTTCTAATTAATATCATCGAATATCCTTCTGGAGCTCCAGAAGCACCAACACTAATATCAGCAAATCTTCCTGTGAAATCATCACATTCATGGCAAATATTTCGAACTGCAGAATCTAGAGTTTTGATATCGATTTCAAATTTTCTATTATCTCTGGTTTGGATAAAGAAATTCTTTTTTATCCATGTTTTCTTGATTTTAGTAGGATCAATTTTGGTTTCTTTCTTTAAAATATCATACAATTTATCATAAATAAAATTCTCAAAACAGAAAAGACTAATTATATATTTAATTACATGAGCTGGTTTAACATACAGAAATTTCATTTTCCTAACAGCTCTACATTGGCAGGGAGTTCCAATAAAGGCCATTCTTAGCTGGTCAATATCAAATATTTCTTTTTTCTTAAGAATCTCTTGTGATATATCGTATAAACTTTTCAAAGGAAATATTTGAGATGAAATAGAATATCGTGTACCAGCTGATTTAAATAAATCTTCTTTATCGAATATAATTTTTGGAATAGGCCTAAAATTATGGTCGTACTCTGAAACTATAGCAGCATCAATTTTATGTTTTTCGAATAAATGTGTTAAAATTGCTGAGACTACCCCTCCATCTTGTCCAACTTTTTCTAATGTTGAATTTGTTGTTTTAGCAGCAAGAATTTTAACAATATTTCCAATATTGTCTTCAATATAATAATTATCATTTAATTCTTTTAATAATGCTTTAGTTTGAGGACAAATGTAATAACAAACGCCACATTTAGTACAATTATCAATGCTTTTTTCTGATTTAAAGCCAGGAACGTATCCATTCATCTCAATAACATTAAAACCTTGACATTCGCAATATGCTATGCAAGCTCCACAGGCACAGCATTTATTATTATTAATTATTTCATTTTCAAGATCTTCAAATGTTTTTACCTCATTTTGTAAAACTTTCTGAGATTCTGATTCAGTCATTATAATTCTCTCTTTTTATTTATTTTTAAAATTATTTTCTAATTCAAATCTTCCATATTTTTTTGGAATTTCTAATTCTCCAAAATTTATTATTTTCTTCGTAAAATCATTAATTAATTCAGCAAATTTCTTTCCCTCACTTGCTGAAATTGAGTGTAATTGAAATCGATCTGCTTCAATTCCAATATATTTTATTAAATTCTTTAAATGATTCATTCTTTCTTGAGTATATTCGAATCCTTTCATATAATGACAATCACCCATATGGCACCCAATAACTAATACTCCATCTATTCCATTAGTAAAAGCTCTTAGAACAAATGTTGGATCAACCCTGCTAGAACACATCACCCTAATAATCCTAATATTTGGAGGATATTGGAATCGAGAAACACCTGCTAAATCTGCACCCGCATAGCTACACCAATTACAGCAAAAAACTAAAATATTTGGTTCAAATTCACTCGTTTCCTTTTTTTTTATCTTTAACAATATTAATCCTCCAAATTAAACAATTTCGTAATTCATTGTAGCTAAACTCGGTAATAAATCAATCATTTTACTAATTTGAAATTTACTAAAATGATTTTGATCAATAGCCCCAACTGAGCATTCTACAACGCAAGCCCCACAACCTTTACAAACAGCAGTAATTATACGAGCCTTTCTCAAAGATGTACTATATAAACCCATTTTTTTATGAATTTCAATTAATTTAATGGCATTATAAGGGCAGATCTCAACACATTTACCGCATCCTATGCATTTTTCTTCATTTATATAAGAAGTTATACATTCCGTTTCTATTTCTCCTTTAGCCATTATTATTGCCGCTCTTCCAGCAGCACCATAAGCTTGAGTAATTGTTTCACCTATCCACTTCGGCCAATGAGCTCCTCCACATAGGAAAATTCCCTCTGTTGCAAAATCTATTGGTCTAAGTTTTGCATCTGCTTCCAAGAAAAAGCCATCTGTATTTGTTGGTACCTTTAACATTTTTGCTAATTGTTCGGTATCATCAGTAGGAACTTTAGGTGTCGCTAGTATTAATAAATTAGTATCATATTCTATATTTGTTTGAGCGTTAACATTCTTATATACGATATGGAAATTTCCATTATTATCACTAATTTTAATATCATCGATTGAACGATATCTTTCATAAATGACTTTTTTTCGAAGATCTCGCCATAGATTTTCAGCATTTAAATCTGAGAATTGAAATTCTCTATATAAAATATGAATATGTGCCTTAGAGTTTATATTTAATAATTTTTCAATATTCTTTAAAGCAACGCCACAACAGATATTTGAGCAATAAGGCTTTATATTATCTCCTATATTAAATTCATTTTTTCTTTGATCTACGCATAGTATTATTGTTGCATCTTTAAATTCAGGAACATCTGCATCTTTCATCTCAGTCAATTCTGTTTGTGTAAGTATTTGCTTAGGATATTTTTTCGATAAATTTATCCACCTGTTTGTTTTTGTTTGCCTAGTTCCCGTAGCCACTATGATTGTGCCAATATTTAATGTTTCATTTTTTGAATTATCATGAAGATTTTTAATTTTAACTTCGTAATTACCAACATAACCTTGAATATCATCTATAACTGAATTTAATAAAATATGAACATTAGGTTTGTTCTTCAAATCATTAATTTTCTGTAAAATTTCATTTTTTGTGATAGGTATGTAATATAAATCAATAAATTCGAGAGCAACACCTCCAAGAAAAGATTTCTTATCTATAAGATAAATCTCAAACCCTTGATTTGCTAAATTATATGCAGCAGTTATACCTGCTATTCCACCACCAATTATTAGAGTTGACTTTTCAACTTTTACTTTAATGGTATCTAATGGTTTTAAATTAATGATCTTCGCTAAATACATTCTTATTAAATCACATGCCTTTTTAGTAGCCTTTATAGGTTCATTTTGGTGAACCCAAGAATCTTGGTTTCTTATGTTTACTAGCTCAAATAAATATGGATTTAATCCGACTTCTCTTAGTGTATTTTTAAAAAGCTGTTCATGAGTTCGCGGAGTACAAGAAGCTACTATAAATCTGTTAAGATTGTATTTTATGATTAGTTCTTTAATCCGTTCTTGGGAATCAGAACTACATGAATACATGTTTTCTTCAACGTGGACAACATATGGCAATTTAGAAACGTAATTTACTACTTCAGAAACGTTGACAATGCCTCCGATATTAATACCACACTGACAAATTAAAATACCTACACGAGGCTCATCTTCTGGTTTTACTGGTATTTCAGGAGGATATTTCAATTTTTTTATATTTTGAAATCTAACAGGATATAATTTTTCGCTAATTTTAGCAGCACACGCAGAACCTTCCGCAACTGCCATTTGAATATCATTGGGCTTTCTAGAATAACCAGTTATAAATATATTCTTTTTTTCAAGTAGAGTTATATCAGTTTCACGAATATAACCTAAACTATTACAACCCATGTTAAGTTTTTTTAAAAGCTCATAATAAGAGGGAGGTGGAGACAATGCACTAGCTAAAATAGCCATATCCACTTCAAAAGTTCCAACTTTTCCTTTATCAATATCTTCATAATATAATTTTAATTTTCCACTATCAAAATTTTCTTTGATATATGAAACATGACCATTCACATAGTTAACATTATACTCATTTTTACTTTTTTCAATAAATTCATAAAAGTTCTTGCCTTTAGCTCTGATTTCTGTATTAAAAATATAACATTCAATATTTGGATTATGTTCTTTAACAACAATTGCTTCTTTAGCAGAATTCATGCAGCATATGGCAGAACAATATTTTTTACATTCAGGATGATGAACATCTCGAGAACCTACACATTGTATAAACGCAATTGAATGAGGATGTTTTTTATCATCTAATCTTATAATTTGCCCACCTGTGGGTCCATTTGCAGATAAAAGTCGTTCAAATTGCATACTAGATAAAACATTAGGGGAAGAACCAGCAAAAGTATCATATATATCTGGCATTTCTTGGGTATTTCCTGTAGCAATAACAATAGCCCCTACTTTCAAGTTTAATTCTTCAGGTTTTTGTAAAAAATCTATTGCTTCAGCTTTACAAGCTTTAGCACATAGGCTGCAGATTCTATAATTTAAATATAAACATTTTGATTCATCAACGAGATAAATTGGTGGTACTG
Source organism: Promethearchaeota archaeon (assembly GCA_048939445.1). GTDB lineage: Archaea > Asgardarchaeota > Lokiarchaeia > Sigyniarchaeales > SOKP01 > Loki-b32. The sequence goes on from JBHLPN010000050.1 coordinate 11,312, forward strand.
AAGATGGAAAAGGAATATAAATAGCACCTCGAGTTTTTAAATGAGTATCAAATTCGCTAGGAATTCCTCTAACTGGACAAACATCGCTACAATCCCCACATCCTTTACAGAGGTCTTCCTTTATATATCTTGGCTTTTTTACAATTGTTATTTTGTAATCACCAGTAGATCCTCTAATATCTTTAACATAAGAATGAGTTAATAACTCAATATTTGGATTTCTATATACATCAACCATTTTCGGAGCTAGAATGCATAAACTACAATCAAGGGTAGGATATATCTTATCTAATTGAGCCATAGTACCTCCTATTGTTGGTTTGATTTCAACTAAAAATACCTTAAAACCTAATTTAGTTAAATCTAGGGACGCTTGTATCCCTGAGATTCCTCCTCCAATAACCAAAACACTACTCCTCAAAATTGACACGAATCATAACTCCTATGAACATTTTTAGTATTATATTCCCAATTTTCAAGCAAAATTTAAAAAAGCATCAGCAAATTTCCAATAAAACTTGCTAAATCTACTACCTTTATTTTATCTTTTAATTCATTATATTCCTTATTTAAGGAAAGCTCATTTATATAACAATTAAAATGTGTTAGGCATTTAGGGCAAGGAACGATTAAATAATCTGCATTGGTATTAATAGCTTCATTCATGCGATGTTCTCTTAAAATATGTGTGAATTCATTGCAATTTGAAAATGCTGAAACACCACAACAGTTAGCATCATCTTTAATATTTTCCATTTCAATTAATTTTACTCCTGGAATTTGGTTAATTAATTCTCTTGGACTATCATATAATTTATCACCTAAACGACCCATTCGACAAGCATCGTGATATGTTACTTTAATTTCAGAATTATAAGGAAATCTTATATTTGCTAAAATTTTTTCTTCAAGAAAAAATTCAGAAAAGTGCATTACTCTAAAATCAAAATTTTCTACTATTTTTGGATAATCAAATTTCCAAGTTCTATAACCTTCAGCACACCCAACGATAATAGTTTTGACACCTGCGTCTCTATAAAGCTGAGTATTGTATTCAGCAAATTTTTTAAAAGTTTCATAATCCCCCTTCCCCCATAAAATATCATGTCCGCAGCATTTTTCATTTAAAACTACAGGCACAATACCGGCGTCGTTAAGTAAACTTATTATTGTAATAGGGATATTGGTATATTTTAAATTTAAATTGTAAAATATTTCTTCCAATAAAGGCAAACATCCAATAAAAAAAGCAACATCCCCTGATTCTGTCGTTTTTAGATCTTTTGCCTTCAAAAATTCTAATTTATTTGGATGTATTGTATTCCTTACCATTATTTTTGAGATTATTGAGAAAATTTCATTATGTGTTTCACATTGACTAATTCTATTAATTTGAATTTTATGTTCTCGTACACTCTTTCTCAATTCTAAAATTAAATGAGGTATGTCTATACCATCATTTTGTTGACTCATTGGACAATAAATTGTACACTGACCACAAGTAAGGCAATTCCATATGTTATGATTCTTTACAACCTCATCTATTGAAGAAAAGACTAAATCCCCTACAAATATCCGTGGAAAAAATAGATTTAAATGCGAAAGCGGACACACATTTACACATCGATTACAAGCAAAACAATAATTTGCTATTGAAATTTTTTTTTTAATATTTTGCTCTAAGTCATGAAAGCTATAATTACCATATTTAATTTTATTATCGATATCAGAAACCATAAACAATTACTCCTCGATATAAATTTCAGAGAATCCACATTTAGAACATACATATCCTTTAACATTAGGTGCTCTACGTCTATAAATATAGTCAGTATTTGTTAAAGGTGCATTACAATTATTACATACTTCTATATATTCTTTCTTTTCTATTAGCGTGTATTTATCACCCCTTTTTTTGATATAAAAAATCTTATTTAATACACAATGTTAACGACATTGTAAATTTTAAAGAAAATTTTTTTTGAAAAGATCCATCTCCATTATAAATAAGGTAAATAGAATATAAAAATCCTCACATTTTATTAATCTTTTTATTAATATTATTGATAGAAATTAATATCTATAATTTATCTTATCAGTAGTTCTTATTCCAATAATAAGAAGATAGTTTGATTTTGATAAAAAAAATAGTCGTATTAGATAATTATTGTTTAAATTATTATATCTTATTTAACGATTTTCTTAAAATTCATAAAATA
>JBHLPN010000287.1:0-4221 GCA_048939445.1 Promethearchaeota archaeon
AATGGAAGTAGCGAATCGAGGTGCTTTAAGGAACCCTGAATCTCTTGATTTCTACACATAAATGAAAGATAAGCTACAAAATTAAAAATAGGTAATATTTTTTTTTTTATTATTTGATATAATCTATTTAGCAATAGATTATTAAGTCTATTTTATTCGATTCAAGTCAATTTTTCATGAATTTTATATATTTTATCATAATCCTCCTTTAACATACCATAATATAGTTCACTCACAAATGAACCATCTTCTAATTTTACAGAATCTCGAAGATGCCCTTCTTTAATAAATCCACATCGTTTGGCAACATTTTTACTTTTAGTATAGTAAAGGCCATATTCTCTAATCCTAACTATTACTTTATGAGCTTTTAGATTATTAAATATAAATTCAAGTGCTTTCTTAATAGCTTCTGTAACATACCCTTGACCTTGTTTATTTTTTTCAATAAACCACCCAATTTCAAAAAGAGGCATTTTCCAATTAATTGGCTCAATCCAAATATGCCCTAGGAACTTATTGGAAATTTTTTCCCAATAACTGAGTACAAATCGGTTACGATTATCCCAGTCAGAAGCTAATTCTTGTATCCAACTTTCAATTTTCTGAACATCATTGGAATCTGTAATATATCCCAGGATTTCTCTTAAATATTCCCTATTGCCATTTTCAACCATTTCAAAAAAAGAATTACCATCCCCATTTCTGTAAGGTCTTAGGATTAAGTGTTTTGTATTCAATTGTGTAGGGATCTTTAATGAATTCATATTTTAACTAGTTTTCTTGGTTTTATAGTTCATTCAATATTCTAAAAACTAATAATAACAAAGTTTTGTTATTAGGTATCACAATTTTTACTACAATTATATAGTTTTTTGATTATACCTAATTATAATTCTAAGATTAATAACTAAATTAAATCCTCTATTTTTTACCTTATTTTAGTTAATTATATTATTTTGATTACTACATTACCTTTCTTATAACGTTAGAATTGGTACTGCTGAAATTTACAATGTAGTTGAACAATTACCAGAAATAGCTGTTGCATGTATTTTTATTAGAACTTCATTATCCTTGGGAGTAGGTTTTTTTACTTCCTTTATTTTCAATACTTTAGGAGGGCCGTATTTTTCATATACTATTGCTTTCATTTTTTACTATTTTTTTACATTTTTTTTTCCTATTTTTTTTATATTATGGGTTACAATCGTTATTTATAGAAATTTGCAGGTTATGGGATGATGATAGAATACCATATCAACCACACTCCCAAAGTTAGTTCAAAAAGTAAAATTAATAGGCCCCCAATGCTCCACAATGCCTTATTGTTGGGTTTTCTAAGGAATATCCCGCTACCAAAGCCATAGAGAATGCTGGCAACAATCCCAAACCAACCGATAAATAAGGGTACAATTCCATAAATAACAAATAATAATGAATACGTAAGCGTACCAATTGAGAAGAATAGTTGTGCAATTGCAAACCTAAACTTTTTGGTTTTGAAAATACTGTTACTTGAATCAATCAACGAATCTTTTTCGGCTCCACTAGTACTTGAATATTTTAATGCTATATTAAGAAGCCCCCAGTAACTTTTTTTGTCATAAATTTGGATCAAGGCTTCTATTATTCGAGAAATACACCAAACAATCCCTAATATTATATTATATAAACCAAAAGCAATTAATAACGTTATAGCAAGAGAAATTATGCCAAGATGCTCTATGAGAATTATGATTACGCCAATTTTAAATTTTGTTGGATCTTTGTAAATAACGTGTAGTTGAGCTTCTGTGTCCACATCACCAATTGTTTTATATCCAAAAACATTACTTGTTAGGTTTGTGACTATAATAAATAGAAAGAAAAAACCTGATAACCAAATTTCAATATTCATAGAGAAACCTCCAATTCAATATATTTAAGTAATATTATCGCTTTCATTAAATCTTGTTTCATTTTTTAACCACTTTTCTTTATTTTTACCTGTAATTTTATAGAAATTTATAATATTGGGAGATTTTATTACAATTTTATTTAAAATAAAAAATAATAGAATTCATTCTTAATATTTTTGCTATATTTATAAGTAATTAATTATATCGCTTTAAGAAACCCTGAATCTCTTGATTTCTACACAGAAATGAAAGGTAAGCTACAAAATTAAAAATAAGTAGCATATCTTTTTTTTTATTATTTGATATTATATATTTTTTGCGGATCATTTTTTCTCTAGAATGTCAAAAAAATAGCAAGTATCCCATTTAAAAATTTTTAAAGAAGAACTGACATCAAGGTTTTGTACACCCTCAATGGTTTGAATTTTCTCTCGGATAAAATTCCAGAGTTCCTTTTCATTTTTAGATAAAATTTGAACAACAAGATTATGAGCACCCCCCGTTATAGATACCATTCTTACTTCTTCAAAAGAAGCTATTTTATTTGCAATTTCTTCTGTCTTCAAAGGGTCTATAGTTAAACCAACCCAACCTACCGTTTCATATCCAAATTTTCCTACATCTACAATAGAAGTGAATTTTACAATTACTTTTTCGTCTATCATTTTTTGCACTCTAAAGTGAATAGTACTTATAGGAGATTTTAACATCTTGGCTATTTGTTTATAAGATAATTTAGCATTTTCCTGCAATTTTTTTATAATTCGAAGATCTAGATCATCCATAATTAAATATCATTTTTCATGAATTTAAATTCTTTGGAAAATTTATAATATTATAGAATTCTCTTGAATTTTATTCAAGAATAATTTTATTTTATTAGAAAAAAAACAAAATGTTTATATATAATCTTTTATTATTAGAAAATTAACAACTCTCTTACAATCTAATTGGAAAGATTCTAAAAAAAAAATTTTAATTTAAAAATCATACAAATCAAAAGAATGAAATATAAATAAAAAAAAAAAGAATCAGAATAATATTAAAAAAAAGTGGTTTCAAGTGAAAGTTCTAATAGTTTATGATACAAAATATGGCAATACTGAAAAAGTAGCCAAATTAATTGCAGAAGGAATCAATTCGAATAATGGGAATGAAGTAATAGTCAATAATGTAAAAGATGTAAATCTTAAAAAAGAAGCTTCCTATGATTTGATTTTAATTGGATCTCCAGTTCATTTTGGTAAACATGTAGGGTCGGTAAAGAAATTTATCAATAAACTTCCAAAATCTCAATTAAAGGTAAACACTTATTCTATATTTAATACTTATATGGGAGAGGATCCTGAGACGACAGAAGAGGGAATATGTTATTATAAGAAAATGTTAGACAAAATGGACAAACAGATAAATGAAATGATGTCTAATTTAACAAAATTAAGTTCACCACTTTCTATAAAAGTTGCGGGGATGAAGGGTCCCATTTTAAATGAGGAGCTTCCAAAATGCAAAGATTTTGGAATGAAAATAGTGCAAGGATATAAAACCTTGTGAAGATAATTTAAAAAAAGGTGGTAAAAAATTGGATAATGAGAAAATGAAAAAAATAGCTATCTTATATGGTTCACGTTATGGAAGTACAGAGGATGTAGCCGTTAAAATTGGAGAGATTTTGAAAGGATCTGGGATTGATATTAGCGTATACGATCTAAAAGAAATTCTTAATGACAAACAATTTAATTTAAATGATTATAATGGCATTCTATTAGGTACGGGTATTTATGCTGGACAATGGGCCAAAAGCGCAAAAAAATTTCTAAAAAATTATTCAGAAAAAGTAAAAAAGAGAAACCAACCATGTGGCATATTCATTCTATGTGGAGAAGGTAGTGACCCTTCAAAGATCCCTCAATTAAAAAAAATACATATTGAAGATAAACTAAATAAATACGGCATTAAATCGCAACTTATTGATGTATTCGGGGGGGTTCTAGATCTCTCTGAGGAAACAAGAATGGGTAAATTTGAACAAAAAATAATAAAAATGATAAATAAAAAAGATCCTAACATAAAACCAGGACAAAAAAATGATTTTCGAGATTGGCAGCAAATAGAAAAATTTGCATCATCTTGGTTAAATATTATTAGAAATAATTAGAGTTTTTTTAAATTTTAATTAATTTGATAAATAATATAAGGTGTAAAAAAAAATGACATTTAAAACCAAGCTAAAAGCTTATTTAGACTTAACTCGAGCACATTTTGCGATAGTATGGCCATTACTATTCATTTCAGGATTATTGATAGCCTTTAGAGAGAA
>JBHLPN010000288.1:0-4220 GCA_048939445.1 Promethearchaeota archaeon
TCTATTAAGTTATGTTTTTTATGCTCCTACAATCATTACCGCAATGTATATTGGTGTTGAACTCATAATTCCTAAGATAAAATTGTATTTATTATTAATAATCGCAATCATTAGTATTATTTTTGAAATTGTTATCTTTATTGATCCCTTAGGTTCTTTTAATTTCAACCCGATACCAAATGGTTTAATTGATTATAATGTAAATTTAATGACTCTTGCAGGAATTTTAATGGGAGGACTATTATTAGCAGTTCTTTTTGTGTTAGGTTTTGGATTTATATATAAAGGATTTCAATCTTCAGGAGTAATTCGAAAAAACTTCCTATACCTTTCAGCAGGATCATTATGCTTTTGTATTTTTGGATTGTTAGAGGGATTAACTGCTCCTGGAGTTTTTGTAATTGTGGTGAGAATAGGATATTTAAGTAGCTTCTGGCTGATGTACTTAGGATTAAAAACATAATATAAAATTTTTTTTTTCAGCGATTATTATTTATATAAAAATATTTTATTATTAGTTAAAAGCTAAAAATTTACAGTTTATAAACATAAATTACTCCATTAAGAGAAAAGCCTTGTAATCATGAAACAACAAATAATTGAAGGAATTGTCTATGTTGAAATGAACGATGAAATTGGTCCAAATCCTGTAGCGTGGATTCCTACGAAATTTACACAGATGGATCTAATCCATATTAGTATCAAGGCTTTAACAGTTTTATCTGGAGAGAAAGGACTTATTCCAGAATCTTTAGTTATCCTTCCATTTCCTTCCATGAACTTAAAGGGATTAATTAAATATATTAAATGGGACGATTCATCAAGACGAGGGAACATTGGTCAATCAGCTCTCATTTTATTATTTCAAGAAAATGATGATGTAATTTTTTATAAATATATGAATGATCTTTCAATTCCATTTAATAATCTCACTCCAGCAATAGTAAATCTAGAAAAATCAAAAGCTTCCAGAGACGATCTCATAGAAGTGCTAGAACATCTTGAATTTAATATATCAAGCCTTTTGGAAGAATTAAAACAACAAGAAATTACCCAAGAAGCTAGTGAAGAATTTCCTGAACAAAAGATTAAAGACAGAAGCTTAATCGATTATCAATTTAAAATAATAATTGTTGGAGATCCAAATGTAGGCAAAACATCATTAATATTAAGATATACTGATAATGCATTTAGAAGAAATTATGTACCTACACTAGGTGTAATGGTTAGCGATAAAATTTTTAAAATCGAAGATTCTATTGTACAATTAACCCTCTGGGATATAGGAGGACAACAGAAATTTGCCACCATGCGGAATCAATTTTACCGAGGATCTGATGCAGTCTTTTTAGTTTTTGATTTAACTAGAACTGAATCTTTTAAAAACATTCCTAAATGGTTTTCTGATGTAGTGGAACAGCTAAAAGACCGATCTGAAGAATTAATGGGATTTATTATTGGAAATAAAATGGATTTAGCTGACCAAAGACAAGTAAACTCTAATATGGTAAATAAAATAGCAGAGAAATTAGAGTTAGGATATATTGAAACATCTGCATTGTTAGGAGAAAACGTGGATTATGCTTTTTCTACAATTGCTAATTTATTGCTTAAATCACGTTTATAATTATCTTCTACTATTTTCGTGAAAGTTGAGTTTCACGAATAAAAACTCATCCTTGGATAATAATTTAGAAATAAAGCAATATTACTCAATTTTATAAATAGAAATCAATACTTTATACTTTAATATCAATTATGGGCTCTTTTATTTCTTTAATCGGGGAATTAATCATCCAATTCCAAAGGATGATTATAAGAACAAATATCACTGCTGATACAGCTGGTAATATTTGTGTAGGAAGAAATTGTAGCATTATTCCTCCTAGAATTGGAGTTATTATTTGACCAATACTGGTTAAAGAGTTATTTACTCCGAGTAAACTGCCTGTTTCCTCTCTTTTAACAGTATTAGTTAATTTACTTGTAAGAATGGGGCGTGCTACACCTGTCCCAAATGCTAAGAAAAAAAATGGAAGATAAACTATCCAGTAATTAGTAGAGAATATAAGAAAGAGCATAGCAAATATCATTGTGAAAATACCAATTACTAGAGTTTTATTTTCACTTAATTTTTTCAGTATGGGATTTATCAGAACACTCTGAAAAATAACCCTAAGAACACCAATCCAAGCCATATAAAAGCTTACTTGTTGAGGGGTAGCGTTAATTTGCATTTTAGCAAATAGAGGAAAGGTGTTAATAAAAAGAAAAAAACCAAAATTATATATGAAAAAAACTACGATTAAGCCCCTTATCGCAGCAGATTTAAAGAAATATTTGGTTTCTTTAATAGGAATTATATCTCCGAACTTAAACTCTAGTTTGTTTTCTCTTCTTTTTAATGATTCAGGTAATAAAATAAATACCAAAATGATTGAAAGAAGACATATTCCAGCAGCAAAGAAAAAAGGAGCCGAAAAATTAATTGATAATAATAAACCTCCAATAACTGGACCAAATATTAGACCTGCACCGAAGACTGCACTTGAATACCCGAATATTTTAGTTCGATACTTAGGATTGGTCACATCGCTAATGTATGCTTGACTAACTGTCATATTACTTCCTAAAAGACCATCTACTAATCTTGCAGCAATTAATATCCAAACATTACTTGCTAAGCCAAGTAATATAAATCCAATAAAAGTACTTGTTTGACTGAATAACAATAATGGCTTTCTTCCGTATCTGTCGCTAAGTTTGCCGGTAATTGGACTAGCAAAAAGTTGACATATACTAAAAATACTAAGGATTAATCCTATTTCAAGAGCGTTCAGGCCTAAAGATAACCCAAGAAAGGGGATTACAGGTAACACACTACTAAAACCTAAAACTTCTGTAAATTGAATTATAAAAATAATTATAAGCCTTTTTTCAAATTTTTTTTCTGAAAATTTAGGCTCCACGTTAATAATTCTTCACAACTTTACGATATTTAAACTAAATTTAGATAAGGTAAGGAGAATAGTAAAAATTTTAAGTCTAAGGATTATAAATTATTAGTTTTCCTTTTAAAGAATTAGGCGAATTTCCGAAACTAAAATACTCTTATGAATATTATATTCAAAGTATAAACCTTATACCTTTTCTAACCTAAGCTGAGTTTCACGATTTTAGAACGATAAGTACGAAAAAGTATTGAATTTCCAAATTTTTAATAGCTTTAAGTTTTTTTATTTTATAAAGAGTTTTGGCATAAAACAGGAAATTTCTTATAAAAATAATACTATTTTTTTGCTTAATAATGTCAGAGAAGATAATTAAAGCGATTATTTACACTGAACTTAGTGAAGGATCCGGTCCTAATCCTGTACTTTGGAATCCAATTGATCTGTCCGAAAAACTTCGCATGTCAGTTGCCATAAAGACTATTACAATGTTAACTACTGATCAGGGAATTATACCTAAATCATTAATAATCTTACCTTTCCCTTCATTTAATTTAAAAGGCATTGTAAAATATATAGAAAGGCCAGTAGACAAGTATAAAGGAGGTACTGCACTATCAACAATTACTCTCCTATTTAATGAAGCAGATGATCTTATATTCTATAAATATAAGCATTATCTCGAATCTGCATTTTCCAAGTGTGCTCAAGAGATTATAGAATTCAAGAATAAAAATGCGAAAACAAATGATATTTTTACTGAGATATTAAAGCTTTATAATAACATTTCAGAAATTTTAATTGACTTAAAGAACAAGGAAAAATCAACTTCAAGCCAAGAAGCGTTTCCAGAAGAGTATATAGAAGACCGATTATTAGGTTTCAATTATAAAGTAGTTGTATGTGGGGATCCTGGAGTTGGTAAAACTAGTACAATTTTACGATTTACAGATAATGCATTTGTGCGTACTTACATTGCAACTCTAGGTGTTAGCATTTCAGAAAAGTCCATCAAAGCGCAAAATGAACATGTTAATCTAATTTTATGGGATATTGCAGGACAGAATAAATTTGAGATTATGAGAAGACATTTTTATAAAGGAGCTGAAGCCGTTATTTTAATTTTTGATTTAACGGAGCGTAAAAGTTTTGAAAGTATTAAAAACTGGTATAATGATGTAAAGAAAAATCTTGTTCCCTTTAAAGATAATTTAATTGGTTTTATGATGGGAAATAAGGAAGATTTAGAAAATGAAAGAGAAATTAATT
>JBHLPN010000289.1:0-4218 GCA_048939445.1 Promethearchaeota archaeon
CCTTGGAAATGGCTGAAAAGGCATCAGAACCAAGGAAGACAGAACTCTTAGAAATTGCCGAACGTGCAAGAAGAGTACCCGCCCTTCCACCAAGAACATTCATGGAGGCTATTCAATCGATATGGATGACTAATGTTGTTATGGAAATGAGTCATGGTGAGTTAAGTGTGTTTTCTCAGGGGCGAGTAGACCAATATCTTTTCCCATATTATGCAACTGATTTAGCAGAAGGACGGATTACCTATGAAGAGGCACTAGAAGCAGTTGAAGAATATCTAGTCAAACTTGCTAGTGTTGTTATGGCAGGACAGAACAATATAACTATTGGGGGAGTAGATAAGGAGGGAAATGATGCAACAAATGAAGTTTCTTATATGTTTCTCGAGGCTATTGCAAATGTAAAAAGCTTATTGAATACATTATCAATACGAATTTCTTCCAAAACGCCACGAGATTTTACGAAAAGAGTTATTGAAACGTTTAAACATACGGCGGGATTGGCCATTCATAATGATGATATATTAATACCACAACTTCAAGAAGATGGTTATTCATTAGAAGATGCTCGAGACTATTCAATTGTTGGGTGTACGGAACTTACAGGCACTGGCAATGATTTCTCTTATACAGGAGGTAATGGTATTTTTATGGCAATCGTTTTTAACATGGCTTTAAATGAAGGACGTGTTCTTACGTCAGGAAATCGAACTGTTGGAGCAAAAACTCCCGATCCTAGTACTTTCACTTCTTTTGAAGATGTAAAACAAGCTTTTGTAGATCAACTTACTTTTGCAATAGATAGGGCTGCGAAAATGTCAGAGATAAAAGATAAAGTATTTGCAGAAAGTTATCCCTATCCATTAATATCATCTACAATAGAAGGATGCTTAGAGAGTGGAATGGATATAACCCGAAATGGGGCACGCTACAATAATGGTTGTATGAATGGACAAGCATTAGGAACCGTAACTAACTCACTGGCAGCAATTCGATGGGCAGTATTCGAAGAAAAATTAGTAACTATGGGAGAATTGGTTAAACATCTTCGTAGTAATTTCAGGGGTGCAGAAGAACTCAAAGAATTATTGAGAAACAAGGCACCTAAATATGGTAATGGAGATGAAAAGGTAGATGAACTTGCAAAATGGGTTACACAAATTTTTAGCGAACTTCCAAGAAAATATCATGTGAGGGGTGGTAGTGGTATATGTCGTGCAAGCCTTGTATCTGCGGGAGGAACACAAGTTCTAGAGGGTAGAATGTTAGGGGCAACTCCAGATGGACGATTATATGGAGAAGCTGTATCTAATGGACTTTCTCCTGTAAACGGTACGGAAAAGAATGGGCTTACCATGACCCTCCGATCAGTAGCTTTAGCTTCACGTGATGCACTCCTTACCGATGGAGTAGCATTAAATGTAAGGATCAATCCAAGCCTAATAGAAACAGATGAAGGAATAGACAAAATGACTTCCATATTAGAAGCTTATTTTGAGTTAGGAGGACGAGAGCTTCAAATTAATCCAATAAGTTCAGAAGTATTGAGAGACGCTCAAGTACATACAGAAAAATATCCAGATCTGTCAGTTAAGGTTACCGGGTATTCCGCTCGTTTTATAGATCTTACTAAAGCTCTTCAGGACGATATCATCGCACGAACGGTCTTCAATGAGTTATAACCTTAATTTAAAACCCAAAATAATTCTTTTTTTTTAATGCTTCTTTTTCAATTTATGTTTAGTTACGACATATATCTTAAATGGTTGAGACTTACATTTCAATTATTTTAACTTAAATTTAAACTTAAAATTTTATTTTTTGTTGAAATAACAGCCATTTTTATGTATGTAAGTAATTTTAAAAAAAATTAACTTTCAAATTTTTTCCCTTCAGTATAATTTCCTGGATCTGAAGCATTGTTTGGGTCAAATTCGTATTTGATTGCTTTCATCCACGTATGGTATTTACTTGTAATCGGTCCAAAAAGATCGCATTGATGTACGGTTCCTTCCATATCCCCTATGCCCAAACCAATTCCAAGAGGATATTTTTTACTTGCCTCTATTACCGAATTAAGGTACTGAATCGCAGCTTTACGAGAGGTTTCGTCTGTAATATCGTACATGAATAATTCTTCTAAATGAGAAAATGTTCCTCCTTCATATGGATTCCCCCAAACATTATCTGCTCCATCATCAACTAATCCTCCAGTATCAATCGCTTTTTGTTTTAATCTTTCTCCGATTTTTGCACCCTCGACGCACCAATCCCAGCTTCCTAGAGCGCCTAAAGATGTATGAAAACCTCCTCCTGCTCTAAATACCCCTCTTGTTGTATTACATTGCCTTACTATTGCCATAAAAGCTAAAGCTTTCAACGGCTTAATTTCTGTAATGGGATTATATTCGCCATTTGTTTTTTCGACCATATGATTCAACACTTTTTGCCGATACTCAAATTCCTTTTTATTATCAGCAACAATAATTACTATCAATTCGTGACCGCCTCTATGGGCTAAATCTTGAAAGATTTTTTCTGTATACATTTTTGTATTATTAGGAGCAGATGCTAAAGCCAAATCGAATCCTTGAATTCTGCAAAGCCCCCAACATATCTCTGAATAAGCTAATAAATAACCTGCTTCTTTGAAATCTTCCCAGTCGTCCCAAATAATGTGATAAGCGTCGCAATTCTTTGGCATCCTATTTTTAACTAAGCTGTAATTTGGAGATCGACCTTGAATTTTCAGCATTTTTGGTCCCGGCCAATCGTAAATCTTTATGGCCGCCTTTGTAAAAACACCCATGCCTCCAAATGCTCCAAAATAACCTCTATATACTCCACGTATGCTTGGTCCTGGCCCGTCAGCAAGAAACCATTCAGAAGCGTCGATTTCTTTGTTAGGATCCTCAGCTCCCTTAAATGAACCCCAAGAACCTATTCTGCATATATTACCTTCAGGCATGACCCATTCTGCTCCTACAATGTTTCTATTAGAAAAACCTGTTGAGATTCCAGTCCAACCTTGTCCACACATGCTTGTGACCGTTACTAATTGGGATCCATTGGCTCCACATCCAGCAACGTGACAGTTTAATCCTAATTTAAAGAGCTCCGTTTGTAGTTGACCACTAATCACGTAAGGTTCGACTACTGCAATCATGTTTTTTGTATCTATGTCTAAAATTTTATTCATTCTTCGGCAATCTAATATTATAACCATGTCTTCGCGTCCAGCGCAATTATGAGCGCCCCAACCGGTACTTTGCGCTTTAAATTGCAACCCATTTTCATTACAATATTTTACGATTTTCACGATCTCATCTGTCGCAGAAGGTAAAACAACGCATATTGGGCGATTCGTAAATTTAGATTCTCCTTCTGTCGCAAGATCTGCAAGATATTGATATGCATAGTTGTCTAATAAATAATCATCAGAGTTAGCGAATTTATTACCTACAATATTTTGCATTGCGGTTAAAACTTCATTTTTGTCTATTCTACTCATTTTTTCATCAACTCCAATACTAATTGATTGATATCCCAATATTGAAGATCTTTCCCCGTGTATGAGATTCCATCTTCAAAATTAGTCTTACAAAATGGACAGGCACTAACGATAAATTTCTCAGTGTTATTTTCTTTCAAAGCTTTTTTTAGAACAAATTCTGCTTCTTCAAGACGATTTTTTACCGCAGAAATCGCCATTTCTGGAAATGCCGCTTTTACCCCACCTCCAGAGCCGCAACAGTAAGCATACTCATTAATGCGAAACATTTCAACAAATTCTATTACTTTATTCATTCTTTTAAATATCTCTCTTGGGGCATCATAAACTCCTTTAGTTCCTCGTCTATAAATTTTAGGCGGATCATATACGGTAATTTGATTGTAGACTTTCTTTTTAGTTCCCTTCCATTCAGAAACATACGGATCGGCACCTCTTCCTAAATGACATGGGTCATGATATGTTATTATCGGTTTTTTCTCTGTTTCCTCAAATAGAATCTTCTTCTTCCGAATAGCTTCTTCAATTACTTCAACCATGTGACGGAATTTGATGTTTTTCCACATTCTAATGTGGGCTTCATCCAATTGATGAGGATATTCTGCTACAAACATGGCATAACATCCGGGACAAGCAGTTATTACTTCTTCGACTCCTAATCTATTGAACAACTCGATATTAGATTGCATGTATTTTTTAGAAGTTTCTAC
>JBHLPN010000002.1:0-44100 GCA_048939445.1 Promethearchaeota archaeon
GTTTATAAAATGATTTCTAATATAATCATCTACACTCTCAAGTCCAATAGCAATTTCTATATATTTTTCTTTAAATAAACTTCTTAGTTCCTCTAATTTTTCTGATGTTATGTATTCTAATCGCGATTCAATCACAACTTCTTTAAATTTCTCTACACTTGAGATTTTTTCAAAAATATAGGTTCTAGCTTCTTTAGGTATCTCAATTTCGTCCAAAAAGCTCCCAGAATTAAAGATTTTAAGAACATAATTATAAGAATCTTGATTTATTTCATTTATTTTATCATTAAAAGCATAATCAAATTGGCTAATAAGTTGCGTAGTTGAAACATCTTTAGTAGTTGCATCTAGATAATATCCACACATAGAGCATCCTCCATGTTCACCTAATGCCCAACTACATCCCTTTGATCGCAAAATAATTGTGAATTCTTTTCCAATTTCATCTTTAAGCCTATCTTTTTTCGTCCAATAACTAATTGGCTGTCTAAATTGTTCTTCTCTATAATTGACCTGCCGTTTTAGAGCGTGATGTTTGATAGAGTGAATCTTCTCAACAACAGATTTATTATCTTCAAAAATGTAATTATTGGTGTTCATTGATCTTTACAATTCTCCCACTTTTTGAATTCTTTAAAAAATTAGATCCAACTATTAATTGTCCACTTCCCATAACCTTCTTCTTTCCTTTCTCTAATATAACCACTTGATTATTAGGGATAAGATCTAAACTATAATCTAATATACCAGTCCGAAATAATGTGTTTCCATGTATTTCTTTTCCATCAAAAACAATGTAATTTGTATTTATAGAACGTTGAGACTGAACTAGCCTACTAAGTCCAGGAATGGTTAACTCGATTTGACCTGTTGAAAATTTAAAAACCCCTAGTTTTTCTTGGGTTTTTAAATCTTTTAAATCAATCTGGTTGGCGGATCTAATTCGGATAGGTTTTAGACCATTAGAAATAATTCTAATACCTGCTCCAGTACCAAATTGATAATCTAAAATTTTGGTAAATTTCCTAGTCCAAGTTTTTGAGTAATTTTCAAAAATTAAATTACTTTTTTTAGGTCGAAATTTGTTTTTATATTCAATTATTAATTTTTCTAAAGATTGGAGTGATTTATTAGAAGTTATTTTGTCAGAAATTTCAGAGAAAATAAAATTATGTGGCAATTTCGATGAAGCTCTCTTTATTATTTCTACATATCCATTTTTTAAATGACAAATAATGGGGATATTTGGGTCATATTTTTCTATTATTTTAATAAGCATTTCTGATGTGATAGTTATTTCTTCATTATCCCATTCACCAGTTACGGAAATATCATAAGAATTCACGGGATAAACATTTTCTAATTGTCTAGGAATACACCCTAGAGGCGATGTTAAAATAAACTCTTGAAAAATTGGAAATTCTGGAAACTTTCTAATAATGTTATAAAATTTTTTATGAGATTTAGATTCTGAATATGGTTTCTTAGCTGAACATGGAAACAAAATGATTAATGATGTCCAAGGTTCGGGTTCAAAGTTTTTAATTACTCTTTCCCTAAACTGTTGGAAATCTGGTCTATTATATGATAAAGGTCCTAGACATCTCACTGTGTTACTTTTTTGCGTTATTGGAGTTTCATATTTAATAACATCGAAATACTCACTATCTAAGACTTTTAACATTGAGATTAATTTAGTGTCATCAAAAGAAGATTTTTCTACAAATAATCTAAAATCCTCATAATTCAAATATTGCTTGATTTTTTTCATATAATTATTTGCTGTAATTATATTATGCAAACACAATAAATCAATTTTTTCAGCAGAGTGCTTATCTTTTAACACTTTTTTTAATTTACCTTTACATGCTACGCATGAACAAGGGAAATATTTCACTTTATATATTGGTAATAAATATTCTATTGTATCATAGAAGTTTTCAGCAGATAAAAACAACAAATATGATGAATCAATTAAATCAATTCCTAGATAAGTTAGTAATGGATAATATTTTGGGATTATTCTTCCAGAAGCCATGATAATTAAGTTATTATCCAAATCGTTTTTTAAACTTATAACACACTTTAGGATATTTCTAAAGTTGCTGAGGTTATCAAAAATATCTGCTAGATTTATAATCTTTATATTTTTAAATCGACTAATAAAGGGAAGATAAAGTTCTATTAATTCAGCATACTCAAAAATTTTTATAGATAAGCCAAAAATTAAATTCGGATGACTTGTTAATATTTCTTCTGATTTAACTAGATAATTTTTTATTTCTCTAGATGCAAATTCTTTACTAATAGAGGTGGTTGGAACATTGAACGGAATAAGGGATATTATATTGTCTTTAGAGAAAACCTTACGATTTTTTATTAATATTTCTTGAAATTTTTGTAGCATACCTGGATAAGTAAATATAAATCCATTGTTTTTAAATTTCTCTCGTATAAAACCAATTTTTAAGAAAAATTCTTTAGATATTGTAAATATATCATGATTTTCAAATTCTTGAATAAAGCTAAATTGTTTCATCAAGGAGCTTTTTATAGGAATGATTACGTTAGGAGTTTTAATAAATAATTTTCTTTCTTTAGAAAAGACAATTCGACCTATTCTTGAATAACCAATCTTACTGGCTAAAACTTCAAAGAAATATGTCATATTTACAATGAAATGTATTTATTTTAAGTATATTTTTTTTAGGTTTAAATAATGAAGTCTCTCAAAGTTATTAAGAATTTAGGCATTTAATTTAAAATTCATACTTGACCCTTAATCTGATTTAAAATGATTTAATTTATTATAAATCACTTAATCTAAAAAATTGAGAAATTAGTGTATGGCTTTAACTCATCTAAAACAAAATTTGTATAAGTATCTTCTATTTCCTCTGATATATATAGATCTCTGATAAAATTTGCATAATCTTCAATATTTCTAACTCTAACAATAGCAAATAATCCATATTGTTCGCCAATTCGAAATAAATCAGTTATATTTCTATTTTTATCCAATCTAAGGGCAAGTTCATTGTATTTTGATGGATCTTTAGGTTTAATCCGAAGGAGATATTTTCCTTTAAAACCTAATTTTTTCGGATGAAAATTTACGGTATAATTTAAAATAACCCCTTTTTGTTCGAGATTTTTTATTCTATTATGAATAGTTGACTGTGAAATTTCCAATTTAAGTTGATCTTTAAAAATTTTTCTTATTTCATATGTAGATATTGGCTTAATTCCTTGACTGTCTCTTAATATCTTTAAAATAGTATAATCAATATCATCAATTTCAAAACTCGGATCAATTTTTTTCTTATCTAATTTTATTCCAGTTTTCCTTATACTTTTAATTATGCTATCTATTAGTTCGTCTGTTTTTACTATATTCTTTAGACCAGTAACTACTATTTTACCATTAGAAAAAATTAAAACTTTTGCGTAACCATTTTCAATCTTTATGACTAACCCTGGAAATACCTTCGGATTATATTCAATATCAGCATGGTTTTTAGCAATTAGATCTAAATCAACTTTTTTAGGAATTTCTATAACAATCTTCTCACTTTCATTATCCTTTTTTTCTTTATATTTGTCAAATAATTTTTCTACAAGCTCTTCTTCAATAGACAGGTTTGCCATCCTTAGGCTAATCCCATTTGTCTTGAACACCTTTATAGTTTCAATTATTTGATATTTTTTAAAATATGATTTTGCCATTATTTTATCAATGGTGTTTAATATCTGATAATATTCTTCAGGGGATTTAAAGATAAATAGGGCGAATAATGAAAAGTCTCCAATAATTCCATCCAACATCCTCAAATGGGGAATTTCTAATAATTTTTTGACCAGCTCAGGTTCTTTCGGGTTGGTTTTAATTTCCAGCATAACATATTTCAAGTTATTTGGATTAATATTTGGATTAATGTTTATAGTAAAATTAGTAATTATTTTTTGATCTCTCAAACCATCAAGTTTGTTTTGATATGTCTGTCTAGACAGCCCTATCGCGCGTGAGTTTTTTGATATAATAAATTTAGTTTTCCCACCCAAGTTTTTGACAAAATATTGGGCTTCTAATTGATATTTATTATTACTCATTTTAATACAATTTTGCAAATTCTTCAAAGATTATTAATCAAATGTTAAATCTTATATATAAATATTTGCGTTTGACCAAAAAAAGCCTTATTAATTAATTAAAATTATTATTCTTAAAATTTAAAATTGTGAAAAAAATGGTAAATTATAAAGTTGCAGATGAGACTTTAGTTAATCAAGGAAAAGAAGCACTTTATATAGCTGAAAGTAAAATGCCTGTTACTAGTAAAGTTATTCGGGAAAGATTTCTGAAAGAAAAACCTTTAGAAGGCATAAAAATCGCCGGTTGTTTACATATTACAAAAGAAACGGGTAATCTTGCTCGAACTTTGAAAGCTGGAGGAGCAGAGGTATATCTTTGTGGAAGTAATCCATTGTCAACTCAAGATGATGTAGCAGCAGCATTAGTTCAGGAAGGGATTAATGTTTTCGCTTGGCATGGTAATACAGACGAAGAATTTTATTGGTGCATAAGACAGTGCTTAAATGCAAAACCTAATATTTTAATTGATGATGGAGCTGATATGATTGTCACTGCCCATCAGGAATATGAAGATCTAATAAAATCAGGTACTATTATTGCATGTCAAGAAGAAACAACTACAGGTGTAAAAAGATTTAAAGCGATGGATAAACAAGGAGTTTTGAAAGTACCTTTATTTCCTGTCAATGATGCTCGATGTAAAAATCAATTTGATAATGAATTAGGTACGGGTCAAGGTATAGTTTCTGCCATTTATGGAATGCATGTCCTTTTTGCGGGAAAGAATGTAGTTATTGCGGGATATGGCCATTGCAGTTCAGGTATGGCACTCAGAGCGCGAGGTTTAGGTGCCAACGTAACTGTCACAGAAGTAGATCCAATAAAAGCCTTACAAGCGAAGTTTGCAGGTTATAACGTGATGCCTATTGAGCAAACCCTGCCATATGCAGATATTATCCTTACTGCTACTGGTTGCAAACATGTAATTCAGCCAACTAAGGAAATGTTTGATAAGTTAAAGGATAGCGTTATACTCGGTAATCTCGGACATTTTGATATAGAGGTTCCAACCAAGGAGATTTACGAGTATGCTAAAGAGATCAAATCTATTAGGCAAGATGTTGAAGAGATCACCTTTCCTAATGATAAGAAAGTATATCTACTTGCCAAAGGACGTTTAGCGAACTTAGTTCTGTCTGAAGGTCATCCTGCCGAAGTCATGGACATGTCGTTTGGACTCCAATCTCTCATGTCTGAATACATTGTCAAGAACAAGGATAAATTAAAGCCTGGGATGGTTGATGTTCCCGCTGAGATCGACGATAAGGTAGGATTTCTAAAACTTCAATCCATGGGCGTGAAGATCGATAAATTAACCGAAGAGCAGTACAACTACATCCACGGCTTTCTTGAGGGCACATAATTAATTAAGAAAGAACTTAATCTATTTACATTTAGTTTTTTTATATTATATTACTTTTTTCAAGTTTCTTATATAATTCCCTCAATTAGTCTAAGTACATAAATTTAAATTAACTTTTGTTTAATTATCATAATTACCAATAATAAAACCTTATAAAAATAATAATTAGGTTTTAAAAATGAAAGAAAATGTAGAATTAGGTTTAGAAGAATTACTAGATTTGATGAGATTTGCTTTTCTTAGGTTGGATGGTGCGTGGTTCATGGCTTCGGCAGAAAAACTCGGTTTGGAGACTGCTACAGAATTAGATATAAAATCATGGGAGATGTTTTCTAAAAGGTTGGGAAAAAAAATCGCTTCAATAACAAATTTAAAAGGTCTTTTCTCTCAAACACTGCCAAAACTAATGAAGATACAACATACGCTCATGAATATGAATTCAGAAATAGAGGTTATTAATGAGAGCAAAGTTGTTCACAGAGTTTTAGAATGTGAAATTTGGAGTATGGTTAAGAAAGTATGGCCTCAGAATGCAATTCCTTGTCACAAGGTTACACTAGCAAGTATTAGGGGCTTGTTAAAGGGCGCTTTTCCAGAAAAAGAGTTTATTTTAAAACATAAGAAGAAAATTCCTTTGGGAGATCCTTGCTGTGAGATTGAAATTTCCGTTAAAGATTCATAATAACTTTTTATTTTTCAAGATTTTTCTTTACATTTTCTAATTATTAATCTTTGTTTATTTTTACTTTCTTTTAATTATTATATTTGTAAATAACTGTTTGCTCTAATGTCTAGCTATAATTTATTATGAAGCTTTACATACTTTTTTTAATTTTATTCATATAATCAATTGATAAAATTTAATAATTACTCAATAAGGATGTAATACGTAGATGAATTCTGGAAATGTAGAACAAGAAAAAGCGGTAATAATTGATCTTGAAAATCGTGATATATCAAAAAGTTTATATGAAGCCTTTCTACAAGCAGAGATTTTACCTATCATTAATAAATCTCATGAAATATATGTGCATGTACCATTAGGAGCCACTTTTTTCCGAGATAAACAACCAATAGGAGGAACTTATCTTGATGTTAAATTTGCTGAATCTTTAATATTAGCAAGTGCTGGTAAACCAGTCACTTTTTATGAAACACCTGCAACAAGTAATCGGAATATTGAATATCTATTTGAAAAATTTGGTTATACTCAACTAGCTAAAAAATATTCACAAGTCCGGGTTCTTTGTTTAAAAGAAGATTCATTAGACACTGAAGATTTAGTTAGTTTGAATTATGGTTTTGACTATCCCCCAGTTAGACTCCCTAAGTTTCTCTTCAATAATAAAAATTTGATTATTAGTTTTAGTAATCCTAAAGCGCCATTTTCCGAATTTGTTGCAGGCTTTAAGGGACTTCCTTTTTCTCTGAGTGGTAAATCGCTTATTATAGGATCAACATTATTCCATAAGAAAAATTTATTGCATCTTGCTTTCTCTGATATAGGATTAGGATTAAAGGATTATGTAATTGACGCATTAGATAGGATACGTAAAGCAGGTGTTGTTTGTATTGGAATCAATGGAGGACGCTTCGCAGGTTCTATGGTTGATCAAGTAAAAGTAGAACCAATTGAGTGGAATGCACTTGTAGTTTCTACAAGCATCGGAATTTCAGATGCTGTGACGGCTGTATTAATGGGATTTAATCCACAAAAAATAGAATTTTTCGCTAATTTAGCTCAAAAAGGGCTAATCCCTTTCAATATTAGTACTATTCCCATCATTGAAATCGGAAATAGTCGTAATCGTCTAGAGGAACAACTAAAATTAAGTAATCCCTTTTTACCACAAGGAACTCCAATAACAACACGTCAATGGATATTTGGACTCCTTAAACAAGTTTCATTTATAGACAGGTTACACTTAATTAGCAAAATTATTCCTTCAATAATCAGATATAAATTTACAAGAAAAAATAAATCCAACATTTAATCTCATTTTATTTCATAATTTTTCACTAAATGCAACAGCTTAAATTTAATACTAAAGGAAATCGATTATAAATGGTTTCTAGATATCCTCTACTATCGCAGATCCATATACATATTTAGCCAATTTCTTAATTCTCATTAAACCAATTTCCAATGTTATTAGCTTGATAAACAAATACAATTATGAACCCTGATGCGATTATAATTACCATTATGAAAAGAATCAAAAACAAATTATTATTTCCTGATAGAACAAAATAAACTGAGAATATATCAATAAAACACTGACAGATTATAGAAAGAAGAAAACTTACTTTACCAACAGCAACATAACCAAATGCGATTCCTATAACGGATGCATAAACAACTAAAATTAATGCATATATTGTATGAGAAATCGAGAATAGGACGTACTTAATTATGGTTTTGGGTTTAAAATGTCATCTACATTGACATTATTACCATAAACTTCATAAGCCAGAGCTCTCAACCCATCTAATCCTATAGGTTCTTCTCTAAGCTTTTCTGATTGCCAAACTTTTAACTTTTTAAATTCATTTATAATTTCTGAATTATATTTTAGCTGCTGCTTTCGAAGTTGAGTACAAAAATCACATTTTTTAGGTTCTGGTATAAGCATGTTAATATGAACTCCCTCTAATTTAATATATCGTCTAGTTAAATCTCTTGCCCTTTTGATTTCTTCAAAACTTGGTTTTTCTGCTATAGTGACAAGTCTAAGTGAACCAATATCATGAATCAGATTTGAAATTCGTTCTCCACGCTTTTCGAGCTCAACAATCATATTAAAAATTTCCTTTCCTAATTCTCTTCTTTCTTCATAATTATCAAAAGGTTTAATAATTTGTCTCCACATTTTTGAAACACTTCTTATCGCACCCTTGATAGAATTATAAAAATTTAATGAATATTTTAGCACTACTTTCACTTGATCTTCAGGTATTTCAAAGAGAGTGATCATATTTGCTGTTGGGGGGAAATCTGCTACAATTATATCAAACTGAATATCTTGAGTATTAATATCTTCAGCATCCAATATTTTTTGAAAAAACATAGCATTTTTCAGAGCTAATGGAATAGAATCAGCTGTAAATGTTGTATCAATAAACTTTTCGATTTGAGGAATACTCCCCACTAGTGGCATTTGCTTCATAAGCCTCTTCATTTTTTCTATTAAATCTTTAGTGTATTTTTTCGCATAATTATCGGCATCAGGTTCAATACTCCATAGATTTTTGGTTAGTGGTGTTATTTTGTTTCCAATCTCCAATTTGAATAAATCACTAAGGTTATGTGCCATATCAAAAGAGATTAAGAGAATTTTTTTATTAGGAAGTAAGTCTGAGAGCAAGACTGCTGTTGCTGCACTAATCGAACTCTTTCCTACACCCCCTTTCCCTCCAAGAACAATAATTTTTTCCATGATAAGTAGTAGATTTAAAATATCAAATTTATAATATCAAAAATAAAAATAACATAAAAAACTAACCAAATAAAATAGAATATCAATAATATATTCCTTCAATTAGCAAATAATAAATTGATTGATACATTTTATGAGAATATAATATTAATTATTATCATTAATATTTATTAAAATATCAATTAAATTAACCAATCATATTAACACATTTAAAATATTAAATTTACAAAGTCTTACAAAATTTTAACAAAAAAATAATAATTAAATAATCAAAAATATAATCAGTTCAATAAATCAAAATTATTGTTCAGGCTTATAATTATCTATAAGAAGTAGATTCACTGTTCAAACTTAATAAATTTCATAATAATATATAAAGCTAAATAATTAAGAATTTCATTAGAGAAAATTAATTAATATATTACACTTCAAGTGCCTAGATTCTACTTCTATTGGATAGGTCTTCCTTTTGATTTTGGTCTATTGAGCAAATTTAAGAATTAAATATCTGAAAAAAGGAAGTGATTAAGATTACAAGTCAAAATGAGTTTACAACTAAATATATTATAGAAGTTAAATATGCCATTAAGGGTGTTGTTGAGAAATCAGATATAGTTGGAGCTATTTTTGGACAGACTGAAGGCTTACTTTTGGATCTCGATTTAAGAGATCTTCAAAAATCTGGAAGAATTGGTAGAATTGAAGTAGAAACCGCGACAAAAGAGGGTGTTTCTAAAGGGATTATTAAAATTCCATCCTCATTAACCAGAAAAGAAACGGCTCTATTAGCAGCGACGGTTGAAACTGTTTCTCGCGTTGGTCCCTGTGAAGCAGAATTTTCTCTTTTTGATATTCGAGATGTTCGTGAAAAAAAAAGAAAGAAAATCATAGCAAGAGCGACAGAGCTTTTAAAAGAATGGGATCAAAAATCTTTAGAACAGAGCGAAATTGAAGAAAAGATTGATAAAGATATTAAACTAGGAGAAATTATCTCATGGGGTTCAGAACATCTCCCTGCCGGTCCAGAAATAGAAAATAACCCCGATTTAATAATTGTTGAAGGACGAGCTGATGTTTTAAATCTATTAAGGATAGGAGTTAAAAATACGATTGCTGTACAGGGAACCCAAATCCCTAAATCAGTAATCGAATTAACTAAACAAAAAAAAAAAGTAACAGCTTTCGTTGACGGAGATCGTGGTGGATCAATCATTTTTAATGAACTCTTACAAGTTGCTAAAATTGACCAAGTAGCTAGAGCTCCTGATGGTTTCGAAGTTGAAGAATTAACAAGAAAACAAATGATAAAATCCTTACAAAATGCAAAACCAGTAAAAACCTCTAAAGAAAAAGGTGTAATTGAGAATGAATATGGAAAAATTAATGGAAATCTTCAGAAAATTCTAAAAAAATTGAAAATTAAAGATGTAAATATGATAATCGATGCAATTAAGAATATTAAAGCAGGTTTTGCTATTGGTTTTAATAAGAATCTCGAAAAATTATTTGATATTCCAGTTGGAGAAATTTTTGAAAAAATTAGGAACTTTAATGACATCCAATTTTTAATTATTGATGGAATTTTATCAAAAAGACTTCTCTCACTTTCAATAAATTTAAAAATTAAATTCATTGCTAGTAAAAATATAGAAGAAAATCTTAAGATCCCACATCATATTTCTGTGTATTTTATTAAATGATTAATTCTCTTTATGAGAATCAACCAATAGGCATTGCTACAGAAAAGATTAATTGTATTATATATGAAACTGCACCTAAAATCAAAACTCCTATACCACATATTTTAAAAACTAGTAAGTAGTCTTTTCTTTTAGGTTTGCTCGCAATTTTCATTATCCTTTTTGAATTTTGAAAAAAGATAACTAACCTTTCATACAAACCTGGTTTCTTTTGCTTTTCACTTTTAGCGTATTTTTCATATTTTGGGTATTGAGACACAATAAAAAAAAAGTACATTTAGATAAAAAGTTAACTTTTAAGAGTGGTATCTAATTCCTTATTAAATAATTTCAAGTATATTTGATATAAATAACTCTTTGTCAAACAACTCTAAATCGTCATATCCTTGTCCTACACCACACCACAGAATTGGTTTCTTTGTTTCATAGGAAATTGACAAGGCAGCACCACCTTTAGCATCAGCATCAAGTTTAGTTAAAATATTAGCATCAATACCTACATGTTTTTTAAATTCTTTTGCCTGAAAAAGAGCATCGTTGCCTGCCAAACTATCTCCAACAAAAATAACCAAATCAGGTTGAGCAACTCTGCATATTTTTTGTATTTCTATCATCAGGTTTTTATCTGTGACTTGTCTTCCGGCTGTATCGACTAAAACAACATCAATTTTTCTTGCTTTAGCGTGTTCGATAGCGTCATAAGCAACAGAAGCAGGATCAGATTTATATTCATGCTTTATAACTCTTATTCCCACATTTTCCATATGATAAGATAATTGTTCAATTGCAGCTGCACGAAATGTGTCTGCAGCTGCTGCTACAACTGAGAATCCTTTTTTTTTTAAAAAATGAGCAACTTTAGCCATAGTAGTAGTTTTTCCTGTGCCATTAACTCCAAGAAATACAATCACATAAGGCTGACTTTTTTTTTTAATTTCTGCAAGTAAATCAATTTCTTCTTCAGGTGTTAAGATCTCAGTAATTGTTTCCTTTAAAGTTTCGAA
The DNA here is from genome assembly GCA_048939445.1 of Promethearchaeota archaeon. GTDB lineage: Archaea > Asgardarchaeota > Lokiarchaeia > Sigyniarchaeales > SOKP01 > Loki-b32. The sequence continues at coordinate 11,658 of JBHLPN010000002.1, forward strand.
TAAGACTTTTTGGGTTGACGCTAATCGGCCTATTTGTTCTCCCTGAAAAGATTCAATGATTTTATTGCAGATTTCATCTGCGGTGTCGATAGCCACATCATTACTCAAAAGAAGTAATTTAAGTTCGTTAATCGCATTATCTAACTTCTTTTCTGTTAAAGTTTTTTTAACAAATGATGAAAAAACGTTCTTTAGCTTTTCTAGCATTTATTTCTCCATAGATCTTTAAATCATAATTAAGAATATAACAAGATTGAAGCAAAAAATCTATTTTTATGTATAACCCTTTTGAATATTTTGAGAAATTTCTTGGAGGTTTACATCAATATTTTGTAATTGCGTTGTTAGAAATTGAATTTGATTATTATGTTGTTCGATGAGTTTATCAAGAAATTGAATTGTTCCTTCTAAATCTTTTTCTATTATAACATCTTGTGTAACAGAAAGTAAAACCTTTTTTGTTTCTTTAATCGACGCTTTCAAATTTATTAGACCTCCAATTGGTACTAATATCTCGTCATCTTCGTTTACTCCCTCTTTTAGATTTTCTACTGTATTTTTTGTATTAATAATATTACCTAGTGAAGCATTTATGATTTCTAATTGTCCACGAAACATATCCCGTTGTTCCTTTAAATAGCGAAACTTTATTATTTGTTCTTGATATTCTTGAGGTGGTTCCATTATTATCTAATTTTTTATTAATTATTTTCTTATTATTCCGATAATTCTCGAATAAGGTGATCTTGAGATTCTTCCAGAGATATTTCTTTTATTTCTTGAATGTTAATTTGACGCCTATATATACCAATTGAAGTAATTTGACTTAACACCTTTTCAACAGCATCTTCCTCTTTTAAAGAACGTACTTCTTTTCTAAAAAGGTATTTTTTATGATTTTTTTTGTAATTACCAATAATTCTGTAAATTTTAATCTCTGACATAACTTATTATAACCACTGTTTCAAAGCTATTAAAATAGCATAATTTTTGAAAAAATATTAAATTTTGTATTTTTTCCACAGTTAGAATAAAAAAAAATGGTTTCCATGATGCTCTAATTCATTATACAAAGCTTACAAGCGTAAGACACTTGTAATTCGCATCATTTCTGGACCTGTACAATCAATACCAAAAATCCCGCTCCTATCATTAACAATTGCTCCTGAACTCAAATATGGTATCCCACGATTAACTGTTGATACATCAACTTCATCAACTTTTAAAATAGAAGAAATAAACTCGATTTCTTCATCATTAGATAAGGGATGAATTAAGCAACCATAATTATTGGCTAATGATATTGAACCAGGTAGATAATAATTTGCAAATTCATAAACCACTGTCTCAACATTTAAAATATCTTCAATCTCAGTTTTATAATTTTCTAAAAAAGAACTAATTATCGCACCTTTGTCATTACATAAGATTAAATTTCCAAATGCATTATCGATAGATTTCAATATTCCAATATTGCTTGACTCATTCATATATGATTTTAACTTATTAAGCTCATCTTCTCTTATAATGTGTGGTACGATGATGCCATACTTATTTGACGCAGTATATACTCCTAATAAATTGGAATTGTTAATGGTTAATGGATAAAAGGGCTCCTCAAAAACATGTTTGAATTTTTTAAGTGTTGGTTTTAATAGTGTTGGAGGATAAAGAATGTATGAATTATTGGCTACTAAATATACCCCAATCAAACCTTTACCAAAAATTTGAGTCTTAATAATCATAAATGTTCTAAAAAGAGCGTATTTTATTAAAAATATTTTTTAATTTATTAAATCTTAACCTAAATAGACAACTACTAATCCATCTATATTTTTGGTTGCCCTAACTTTTAATTTTCTTGGTGGTTTCTGTATTCCGTGTTGCCAGATACGCTCATTAACTTCCTGAGTAATTACTAGTGATTCTGGTTTAAAATGACGCGTCATATATTCTCTTAGATATTTAACTGCTTTTTTAGCTCGTTTATTTCTAGGACCTTTACGAGCTTTAGCAAGAGGGATTGTGTATATCCTCTCATCTATGATTTCTTCTTTAGGAACTTCTTCTTCTTCAATTAATTCTCTTTCTTCAAATTCTTCTTCAAATATTTCACTTATTTCTTCTTCTTCAGAAATTTCATCTAAACTAAATTCTTCGATCTCCTCAATTTCCTCTTCCATTTCAGATTCTCCAGAATCTACCAATTCTTCTTCTAGATCATCTAGATTAATTTCTTTTTCTTTTTTTGCCATAATATTTCAATCTAATAATAAATTCTATCTAATCTCGTTTTAATTTTGTATTCCTCCATGTTCTCCTCGAGAGAGGGCTCTCTCTCACTTTACGATTTGTCTTTATCATAACCCAGTTTGGAGGTGTTTGACTTTGCTTCATTTTTTTTGCTCTACGTAATTTTGATCCTAAATTTTTGTTACGAGCCATTTTCCTTATCTTCTTTTAATTATTTTTTAATATTAAATTCTTTTTTTCTTTCAAAAGAAGAAATTTGTTTTAAAAGTTTCTTGAATGCATTATCTGGTAAAGGTGTGGCCCCTCTTAGTTGTCCTGATTGAAATAATTGAATCAATTGTAGTTCTATTTGTTCAGCAAATTGTGGTTTAACCATTCGTATATTTTCTAATCTCTGTCTACCTTCTGGTGACAAAATTTTACGCATTATTTGATATTTCTTTTCTTCAAAATCTCTTTGTTGAGCTTCTGCTATTTGCTGATGTGCTGCTTGTTGTTTTAATTCTTCTAATCTTCTTCTTCTAATTTCATCTAATTCTTCGTCGTTGCTCACTCTAAATCCCTAAATCATTCAAGTTTTATTTTTTATGTCGTGTAATTCCATATGCCATTCTTTCTAATAAACTGGTTCCTTCAGCAGTAACAACTCTGCCTTCTTTTTCCTTTTTATCAAGCAAATTTGCATTTTCCAATTGCTGCAATGCCACTCTTATAATTTTACCACTTCCTTTAGCAGAATGATTAAGCCCCGATCCTTTCCTATTTCTCCCTCCATAAAATTTCCTAAGCTTGTTTACCCCTATTGGCCCATATTTCTTCACTTTTCTAAGAATTGAAGCACATCTGATATACCAAAAATTTTCAGAATCTTGTGGTGCTAATTCTTTAAAAAATGCGGTTTTCCAAAATTCTGAACCTTCAGGAGGTGAAATTTCAGGATACTCCCTAAGTTTTTCTGCAATTACTTCAACAAGTTTTTCTGGTTGAACGACATATATGGACATGTTAATCTTTAATTCTATCCTTCTTTATTAAATATAATACGTTTTAAAAGTCAGAATAGATTAAAAATTTTTCGTATTTTCTGTGTTCTGAGACCATGAGTTATCAAAAGGAATTTAAAAAAGCTTTACTTTCACAACCACATTGCATTTTAGGTAAACATGGTATATCAGATGAGTTTATTGGTCATGTCGCCAAGTTATTAAAGAGATATAAAATAATAAAGGTAAAAGCATTAAAGTCTGTTGCTACTAAGTTAAATATAAAAGAATTAGCTCAAAAAATCTCGAAATTGACAAACTCTTATTTATTAGATATTAGAGGAAAAATTTTCATACTTTCTTTATATGACATTAGAAAGCCTAATTAAAAATGTTATCAAAATAATTTAAATGCCTAAACGTAATAAAAATATTAAATATATAGTAAAAAAAATTGCAAATTCCCGAATGCTTTATTTATTTCAGAAAGCTCATGAAGTTTTTCCTAAAAATAAGGCTTTAGCAAATCGATATACTTATTTAGCAAGACGTTATGCTCAAAGAGCTAAGATTAAAATTCCATTTGAGTGGAAAAAACGTATATGTCATAAATGTAAAATATTTTTATACCCCGGGGTGAATTATAGAGTTAGATTGCATTCTCATAAAGGAAAAGGATCTCATGTATCTATAACTTGCTTTGAGTGTAATAGAACTACACGTTATTTCATTAATTTAAAAAATGAAAATAAATAATGTTATTATTGTAAACTAATTATGGGAAACTGAAAATGCCATTGATCTTGATTCTGGTTGAATGTGGATTAGAATTAATTCCAAAACATATTAGAGGTCATCCTGCTGTTAAGAAAAATTTGTCATCAAGGATTTACTCTTCACATCTCTTAGATAATGCCCTACACCTTTCTGCTATGACAAACTTGAAAAATAAAGAAAAGAGAGGACGACCAGATATAATCCATAATTGTTTACTTAATGCTTTAGGATCTCCTCTAAATAAAAATGGAAATTTAAAACTATATATTCATACAATTAATGATAAAATCTTTGAATTCAATCCAAAAATCAGAATCGCAAGAAATTATAACCGATTCAAAGGCTTAATGGCTAAATTGTTAATAGATGGAAGTATAGAAACAGAAAATTCAAGATTAATAACAATGTTTGAAGGGAATTTAAAGAATCTCATAACTACATTTGAAAATCCTGAAATTTATCTCTTATCGCGTAAGGGTAAGTTAATAAACAATTTTAAAGAATTGTTTACTGAAGATTTTTCAAAGAATTATATTGTATTTATTGGTGGATTTCAAAAAAGTAGTTTCTCAAAAGAGATTACTAGTCTCTCAGAAAAAATAATATCTGTGTCTCAACACTCATTAGATGCATGGATCGTTACCAATAGAATAATAACATATTACGAGCTAACGTATAAAATCCTTTAAAATAGCTAAAGTTATAAGAAATGGTATATTTTTAATCTTACACTATTTTCTAAATTTTTCAAGCGCGATTAGTCTAGTGGTCAGGATCTCGGCCTTCCAAGCCGATGACCCGGGTTCAATTCCCGGATCGCGCATATATAAGCTTTTAGACTTATTTAAGAGCGATTTTCTTAGAAAAAAATATTCGTAAAAGAACAGTTTCACGAATATTATTTCGTTAGAAAATGCGAAATAAATTGATAAATTAATATTTCATAGATTATTAAAAGCACTTTGAGTAATTTAACTAATAAGAGTGATAAATATGCAAAAATCAAAAATAGAGATTGGATCATTTTTTATACTTTTTATGGCAATGTATATCATAGTACTGTCATTGTTGTGGATATTTTTAACTGAAATAATGTTTGTGAGTGATTTTGCACATGTCACAGGCTATGAATTTAGCGAACATCCTGACATTGTCTTAACTGGATTTTATATTATAACAAAAAAGTTAATTGGATTTATTCTTTTAGCGAATGGGTCTATGATTCTTTTAATAAATCAAAAAAGTTTTCGTAAAGCTGAAAAATGGTCTTGGTATGCACTTCTAATTGGAGGAGGAGTATCTTGGGGTACTTTTATAGTATATAAAATCTTTATAGGATATATAGGATTAAGTATGATTACATTCGCAGTTGGAGCAACCCTTCTAGTAATTGGGTTAGCTTTTCCAGCTAAGGCAATCTTGGGCAACAAATCAACTGAAATGGCTAGATAGTACTTAAATTAAATGATTATAATATTTTTTTCTTTATTCTTGATATAAATGTCTTATACATTTAATATAAGATTTAAGAGAATAAAATAATTTTATATTTTTAAGAAAGAACTTCTAATATTTTAGTGAGAATGCGTGCTTTGCCACCTGTAGATTGCAGTAAAGTTTTTCCGCAAACTAAACACTCTACGTCTGTTGCAGAACAACCAAAGATTATTTGTTGGTTTCCACAATTCAAACATTTTACTCGTAAAAACCTACTTTTTGGCTGAGGTATAAGTTCCTTTTCTTCCCTTTTATGTACCATAATTACTCAAGTTTTTATACTTCTTGTAATTCGAGTCGTTTTACTCGATAAGATTTAGCATACTGTTTTTTACCACATTCAGAACACTCTAATAACGGGGTTGATTTTTTATTTATTTTACTATTTTTATGAAATATTTCTTTTGGAAAAGAACCATAACCCGCCTTTTTCCTTTCCAATCGTCTTCTACCATGATTTAGCATACGTTCCTTACCCTTTTTGTAGAGAGCTACATTGTGAATTTGATGTGAACGGCAGTTTGGGCAGTATCTCCTAATTGTTTTGGGATATTTCAATTTTAATAAACCACTAATATCTTATAACGTGAAATAATTATTTATAAATTTTAAATTTTATTAGTTCTGGGTAGTTCTTTTTGAATAACCATTATTTAATAAAAAATAATTTAAATCTTATTTACATAATGATAATAAAAACATGTTGAATGAGAATTTAAATGTTTAGAGAGAAATTTAGCGAAGGTATTATAAGTGCTAAGCAATTTGATCGAGACGATATTAATTACATATTGAAGAAAGGCAAAGAAATGATTAAAATCAAGAATTCAAATCTTCTGCACGGAAAAATCTTAGCTACTTTGTTTTTTGAACCTTCGACTCGTACTCGTCTAAGTTTTGAGTCTGCTATGTATAGATTGGGAGGAAATGTTATAGGTTTTCATTCTGGGGATGTCTCTTCGATTAAAAAAGGTGAAAGTATTGCTGATACGATAAGAACCGTTGAAAATTATTGTGATTGTATAGTAATGAGACATTCACTTGAGGGAGCAGCAACAATGGCAGCAAAATTCACTGAAATTCCGGTAATTAATGCGGGTTCTGGAAGTGGAGAACATCCCACTCAAGCGTTATTAGACTTACTAACAATTACTGAAGAGGTTGGCCCATTGGATGGTTTGAATATAGGTCTAATGGGGGATCTTAAGTACGGACGGACTGTTCATTCCCTTTCAATTTTGTTATCAAATTTTAATGTAAATATTTATTTCATAAGTCCTATGGAATTAAGAATGAGAAATCGTGATAAAGATTTTCTACAACAACGAGAAGTTAAATATAAAGAGATTAAAGATTATAGAAAAATTTTAAATATTTTAGATGTTCTTTATATGACTCGAATTCAAAAAGAACGTTTTGGTGATTCAGAAGAATATGAAAGAATTAAAGACTTTTACATATTTCGACAAGAAGATCTTTTGCAAACAAAAGATAATTTTAGATTGTTGCACCCCCTTCCAAGAATTACAGAAATATCTCCTGATGTTGATCGTTCAAAAAAAGCAATTTACTTCAAACAAACTTATTATGGAATTCCAATGAGGAAGGCACTCTTGGCTGAATTGATGACTAAATAAAATTTTATAGAACTTCCTTTCTTTTATATTTCGTATTTTAGAATATGCAATCTCTTAAAGAAACTGCCCCTATCTTGGATTCATTTAGAATTTTTAGAAAGTTTTGTAATGGAAGTTCGTCTGCGTTTACTTTTTCCATAAATAGAGTACCTCCATCAATAATTGTTTGAAATTTTTGGAATAATGCGATTCTTTTATTCATGGAAAGGTTTGATTCACTTCTTATTAATCTTGATGAGTATCCCTTTATTTTTCGGTTGTATTGTGTAAAACCATTATGCCAGGAATTTTGTAAATAAGAATCATAATGAGGTTGACTCATAACAAAATTATCACCCTCAAGTTCATTTCTTTCCTCTATAATTTTTTTCATAAAAGATAAAATTCGTAAAGCAAAAGTTTCGCTATTTTCAGTTCTATCAAGTTCAATTCCACAATGATTTAGAACAGCTTCATTAAAACCAAAAAAACTAATTGATTTTAACGCATTTTTGATTATATTCTTTGGATTACTGTCTAAAATCCGTGTAACTATGGAATTCCATTGATTAAGTGAGTTCAATTTCTTTTGCACAAATTCCTCCTTATAATCAAACAATTTAAAAATCGACATCATTTTATCTAGCAATAAATCTAAAAATAAATCGTCATTTTGCCCTGCTTCAACTGATATCATGTGTAAATTAACAAGTATCTTGTCTAAAATGATTTGATCCTCATCAGGATTGGGTATTTGAATTATAATAGAATTAAGCAGATTTGAGTAGTTTTTATTGTACAGAATTACATTTTCTTTAAGATTATTGAAAATTTGGTTTTTTATATTTTTGTTTTCTGATTCTGAGGGAAACAGCTTTGAAAATTCGAATAATATAAGTGGTTGAATTTGATCTCCACTCTGTTTTGCCAATGAATTAAGGAATTTTTCATCAATTAGATTCTGATTTGAAGATTCTTCAATTAATTTTTCATTATAATTAAAATCAAGAGTTAAAGAAGATTTTAGTCTATTAAAGTGATTATTAAATCTAAGGATTTGAGATATTAATAAGTGTAAGTCAAATGGCATTGCTTTCGGTAAAGAAAATAAAGAAAGAAATTGATTATTGAAATTCCCTAGAAGCAGATCTTCAGAAAAAAATTGTTTAGTAAGATATAAAAGATCTAAGAATTTTATAATCATTTCTGAATGATTTTCGATTTTTTTTATTTCATGCTTTAGATGGGTATCGTTCTTGAAAAGATAATCCACTAAAGTTTTTGTATTTATATATAGGCTTAAGGGTCTTAATGCCCAGTAATTTAAGTGCAGTAAAGTGATTTCTCCAGATAAATATAAATCAGCTAGATTCTTAGGGATGAGATTTAAAAGCAAAAATTGCTCAGATACGTCAGAACCTAATTTTTCAATAAATATTTTAGGGGTTATTTTGCTACTATGGGAATTGAATAATTTAAATACTTCGAATGGAGGAGTTCCCAATCGAGTTAATTTGTGCCTTACCTCTTCTAAACCATTTTCCAATAAAATTGCATTTATATATTCTCTCATGAGTGGCGCAGTCATATATTCTATATTTGTTTTAGAGAGTCGCTCTTCTACTTCACGGGCAATTTGTCTAGCTAAATAACGCTCCAATTCACCTTCTTTAATTAAATATTCCTCAATTTTACTCGCATCAAAAAGTTCTTTAGAATATTTTGATGTTCGGATCATCTTTGCTTGATTTTGCTTATTAAGAATTTGCTCAATAGATAAAATTTTATCTATAATTTGCTCGCCCAAAAATGTAATAGAATACCCTTCATCCGAGGAAAAAACTAAATCACTCTTCTTTAATGTGTTAAGATGAAAAGATAAATTCACAGAAGAGACATCATTACCAATGACCTCTTTTTGAAGCTTTGAGAATGATAAAGGTGTTTGAGCATTTTTTAACTTTTTTAGGAGATCAATCCTAACCTTCTGACCTAAAGTTTTTAACTGCTTTTCTAAAATATTCTGATTTTTGTCGGTATTCACTTTATTTATTGAACCTGTTCTGTTTCTTTAATTCTGTTTAACTAAATAATATTACTTTCAAATATATAAAAATTTAGAAATTTTTCATGCATATAATGGCTACAGATAATATATAGGTGATATGAATCACAAATTCAAGAGTTTTAACCTTATAGTGAAATTAAATTATATTTAGAAGAATTATTTTTTATTAAATCCACAAACCATATAAAAATTGGTCTACTTAATTGTTATATTTCTCTTAATTACAAAAATTGAACTAGGTATATTTTTAATATATTTCCATAACTATTATGGGTAAGTTAAAAAAAAAAAACTAAATTCTGATAACCAATTATAGTGGTTATTTTATGAGTATTAACTGGAATGAATTTAGAAAAAAGCTCAGTATAGGTACTATAGCTTTTTGGATTATTTTCGGGATTACAACTATTGTAATGATAGCTCTTATTTTAGGTAAGGTTTTTCCACCAAGTGACTATTGGATCCCTATGATTCCTATTGGAACTTTGCTAGTAATAGCTATTGCAGCTACAATTGTGGATATTAAATCTGAAAGAAAAATTAGGTTAGGCATTATTGGATTATGGACAATATTTGGAATTACACTAGTTGTATTCGCAGCTTTAATGATAGGAAACGTTTTTCAACTTGATGAATTTTGGATTCCTATGATGGTAATTGGTACGTTATTTATTTTAACAATAGTCCCGACAATTTTAGAGTACACTGCCGGAGAAGTAAAATTTTGTCCTAAATGTGGAAAAATTCTCGAAAGAAAAGGGAATTTTTGCCATGAGTGTGGTATAAGAATTCTTATGACTTGCCCTTCTTGTGGAATGAAAATCAAAGGAAATCCCAAATTTTGCGTTAAGTGTGGAATAAATTTAAGCGAATTTGAACATGTTCAAATTCCTTCAACTCAAAAAAAATTTAGAACTGAAGGATATACAAAACTATGTAAACAATGTGGAGGTCCCCTTAAAGCTGAAGCGAAATATTGTATATTCTGTGGGGCTCCTCAATAAATTAAACTCTTTTATTTTTTTCCTAAAGTAAATTGTTAGAATTATCTAGCAGAAACAGCAATTCTTTCAATTTCATCCTTTCGCTTTACAGCCCTAGATTCTTGGCTATTATTCGCAGCTAAGATTAGTTCTTGAGCTAGATTTTCTTCAAACTGTTTAACATTAGAATGAGATCGAGCCCCTATTGCTTGAACAATGTACTTGATTGCAAGGTCAATTCGGCGCTGTGGTGCGATATCTACTGCTGACGCATAGGAAATGCCTCCCATTGCAATTTTCGTCGTTTCCTCTCGAGGCGCAGTGTTAACTATTGCATCTATTAAAATTTGTATAGGGTTTTGTTCAGTGAGCAATTCGATTAAAGTGAAGGCGTTTTCTAAACTCTTTAGAAGTTTACTTTTTTTACCAGAATTGTAAGAACTTTTATGACCCTTAATTTTACCTCCAATAAAGCCGGGAGAAAGTAATCTATTATTAAATCTTTCAATTATTGAAACTTTCGAGGATTTCCAGAATCTTTTATGCTCATGTCTCCCTGCTGAATGAGGTACAATAATAGGTTTTAAATTTATATAATTCTCAAGTGTTCTTTCATTAACTTGAATATCTGCAAAAGACCACTTATTAAATAGTTTAATATCTTTCTTAGTTTTGCTCATAATTATTTACCTCAACGATTATCTCAAAGGTTTTTCTTTCTTACCTTGAAGTAATGCTTCTAAACTAACACCATTTACTTTTACTACCTTATATCGGACTCCAGGAAGATCTCCAATTGATCGTCCCTTTGCTCCTCCGATTCCTTCAACAATTACTCGATCGTGCTCTTCTATGAAATTAAGTGCGCCATCTCCTGGGAGGAAAGCTGTTACCCCTTTTCCGTTCTTTTTCAATTGGACACGTACGCACTTTCTTATCGCTGAGTTTGGTTGTTTACTCTCTCGACCAACTTTTTGTAGAACAATTCCAAGAGCTTGACATGATCCTTCCAAAGGATCTACTTTCTTCTTTAATTGAAGTTTTCTTCTTTTATATTTTGTTTTAGACCATCGAAACTTCTTTCGATTAATTTTCAGCTTTCTTGCTGCATATAATCCTTTAGGAGGTATTAATAACACCTGGTACTTATTTTTTAACTTTAGTAGTAGAAAAAATGTTTCCCTAAACTTAAAATTTATGTAAATAATGAAAAATTACTGATTTTAGATAATTTATTCTACTCGCAGATCAAGACTTTTTATAGCATTAAAACAAATATCAATACAACCATTAAGATTCTCAGTAGAGCACAAATCAGGAATATCTTTTTTAGAATGTATATATTTTGAATCCTTTTTTGATAAAAAACAGGTAATTTGAAAATCCTTTTTTTCTGCTTTTTTAGCAAATGCGCGTAAAACTAAATGATCACTTCCAGAACCAAATGACATTTTTGTTTTCTCAGAAGGGATTTTCTGTTGAGTATCAGATGCTTTTAAAACATCATTCAGATTTTCATTTAATTTCTTCTTCTTAATTAATCCTATTTCATCAATTAAACCAATATAAGTCCCTACCATGTCTATATTAATGTTATATGATTTATTCAAATCATAATCACGATCTAATTCTTCAAAATGTTTAGAACAATATTGTTTTGAACCCCAAAGACCCATTTCTTCGGCTCCAACCCATAGGAAGACTACATCTGTCTTTTGTAGTGGGTATTTTTTAACTAGTTTAGCCAGTTCTAAAAGAATTGCAACTCCTGAAGCGTTATCAATTGAACCAATAGATTGATTAGTTCTTCTATTGAATAACGTAATCAAAAGTTCTATCATAATGACGATACCGATAATCAGGGATATTGTTCTTATTACTAGATACACAATATTAATTGAAACTACTGCAAAAATAGCAATGATAGACCATATCGAAAGAAATATATTTATAATTATATAAGAAAGAAGAAGGAAAACAGCAGAAAGAAGTAAAAACCTTAGAAATTTCGTAGGAAAGAGCGATGAGACAGAATCATGATGAGCTGAAAAAATAATGACAGGACGATTTGGATATAAATTTTTTGCCTGTACAGTTGTTATAACATTTTTTGATGCTCTCTTCTTACCAATGTATGAAATCCTTGAATGATCGAATAATATTTTTCCACTAAATAATAACAATAAGATAAAAAGGCTATCAAGAACAAGAATTAACCATGTAATAACTGGATATAACAAAAAAACTTCACAAATTAACACAAAAAGAAAGATACTAAAAAAAAATAAATTCCTTAATTTTGTTAGCGTTTTACTCCATTTAAAAGATTCCAATTTAGGATTAATACTTGCCTTATCTAATTCCTTTAGTATATAATTTATGGTCTTTGTTTCTCCATCGGTTCCTGCATGACGTTTGAAACCTAATGCTTTAACGTGGTTAAAAGCAGCTTCTTCATCATATAGCTTTAAAGTCGAAAACTAAATCACTTTAATGGTTTATTATATATTTTAATTAAATATTGTATAAGATTAGAATTAAAAAAAGAGAATACTATATATTTTTAGTATTAATGATTACATTGTCAACCTCAAAATACCTTAAAACCAATTCTTTGATTTTTCGTATCATAGAGCCGTCTTTACCAATTGCTTTTCCGCGATCTTGAGGTCGCACAGTTATTATCACAGTTTTTTTCTGAGTTCTGCTTTCTTTAATTTCAATATTTTGAACTTTTATTAAATTTTTAGTAGTTTGTAAGATATTCTGTATGAATTGGTTTAGATTCTCAGAGAAAGCAATGACATCTATCTTTTTTTGAAGTTTTGATTTTAAATCTTTAACGTGTTCACCAGCTTTCCCGATTGCTTTTCCAACATCTTCCTCTTTTACCAAAAATATAATAACTTCGGTACTGTTTTCGGGAGACTTAAAAATAAGACAATCCTTAATTATAGCGCCAGAGATGTTGTTAAATAGCGAAATAAGTTCCATTGCTTCCCGATCAATTTTAATATTCTTTTTTAGCATGAAATAAACTTATTAATTGTTATTAAGTTCTTTTAGTTTTTAATGAGATTAAATCTGAATCTCCAAAATCAATTACACCTATAATAGAGATCATATAAGGTTTAGCACAAGCTAATCCTAAATCCCAACTTGAACCTTTGTATTTATAGATAAAGATTTTGTCTTTTAAAAGAGAATTATAATTATTTAACTGAGTTATCAATTCTCTAGGGCAATTATTGCTTACTATAAGCATTTTATAACGATTTTCTTTCTGAAGGTTTTTAATTACTTGATTTTTACCATATACAATTTTACCTGTTTTATATGCAACTTTGATATTGGTATCTACATCAAATTCTTTAGTTTTTTTCCTACTAAGATCAACTTTATCAACGGCTGTTTTACTCTTTCTCTTTACCATGGTTTATTCAATCAGTTTATATATATTAAGTAATAAGTATAATACTTTTTTAATTTTTTTTAGGCACGTTAAAGTTATTTAATCTTAATTAAAAGTTTTCGGTTAACTGAGTCTTTTTTTCTTCTTTTTTAGCAATTCTAAATTAGCATCCAAATCGAACATTACATTAACACGACCTGAGCCAATCGGGCTAATCTGGCCCACAATCACGTTTTCTGGTATCCCTAGTAAGCGTTCTTCTTCTCCATATAATCCAGCATCAAGTAATTGATTAACTGTAACTTCAAACGCTGCTCGAGCGAATACACTTGATTTTGAACCTGATATCCCGTGTCTTCCAATAGATTGAATCGATCCTGAATAGCACATCAAATCAGCCAAAATTAAGAGATGTCTTAAATCTACATCTAATCCTTGTTGCTCAAGAACTTTTTGAGATTCTAAAATTATCATTTGACGTGCTGCTTCGATACCATAAAGTTTTTCTATTTCATGAATATGATTTGACACGGTTCTAGTTACGTCAACTCCTTCTATTTGAATAACACTTTGCATATTAGTACCTTCGGTTTTAATTATCCATTCTTTATTATCATCTGAGGGTGTTAACAAACCTCTCTTAACGCCTCTTATTCCTTTTACAACTTTTTTAAGGATCTTTTCCCTTAATTTTTGTAAACTTTGGAGATCTTCTATACCTGGATCGATAATAATAGAATTGCCTTCGCGTTTTATTGTTCCTTTTTTCTTATAACGCTTCAAAATTTCTGGAATTTCATCAATATCAATCCCCTTTTTTTCACAAATTTCTGGGATTAAGTTAATAACAATGCTCCAATTCACAAAATCTAAGTCCACATCATGAATAATTTGCTCTATGCGTATTTGTTCAATTCTATTATGTACTTCAATAGCTTTTTCTTCAGAATCCGCATACGGTTTTTCAAGAAATACAGACATTTGTGGTGTACTTGGAAAACGGCGTGCATCTACAATTTCAATTAATCTAGGTAACCCTTGAGTGACACTAAATTCTTCAACCCCAGCATAATGAAATGTTCGTAATGTCATTTGGGTTCCTGGCTCACCAATAGATTGCGCAGCAACGGTACCTACAGGTTCTGAGGTTTCTACGATAGCATTATTAAAATTGATAAATATTTTATTTAAAAGATATTCTAGTTGTTCCTTTTCTAAATCTTCATTTAATACTTTTTTCCTTATTCTATCTATTAAATCTTCAGGTATGCCATCTTCTTTTAAAGCCTCTAGTTGTTCATCTAAAAATTTTTGAGTTACTTTTGCCATAATAATCTTCCTTTCCTTCTAGTAAATTTTTTTATATTATTTTTTTTCTTTCCATTCTAAATATGCTTTAGTTTCTTTACCCCTCCAAACAGCTTTTTTCCCAGTTTCCTCCTCAAATTTTTTCTGTAAAGAATCTTCATCAAGTACATCTTTCTTTGGTTTTGCTTTAGGCTTAACTTTTTCTGTAGGCTTTCTTTCAGAGATATCTTTTTTCTTGGGAGCTTTTTGTTTTATTGTGGAGCTCCTTTCAATCGCTTCACGTACTTCTTCAACATTCAAAGCTTTAGCTTTTAATAATAAAACATCTAAATTCACAGCAGCACCATGATCGGTGTGCATTGCATCAATTCCATCATCCCCAAAGCGAAATTGGATTATATTTTTATCTGAATTTCTAACAGTACCATCATTTTCAACAACCATATCCTGTAGTGCATTTACCAACCTACGTTGCATATATCCAGATGTTGATGTTCTTACTGCTGTATCAACCAATCCTTCTCTACCTCCCATAGCATGAAAGAAAAATTCTTCTGGTTTTAATCCATTTCGATAGGAGGAAGAGACAAAACCCCTTGATTTAGGTGAAAGATCATTAATTTTAAAGTGGGGTAATGTTCTCATACTATATCCTCTATTAATTCTTTCACCTCTAATTGCTTGTTGACCAACCACAGCTGACATCTGCCCTAAATTTAATATATTGCCACGAGCTCCAGATTTTGTCATAATAACAGAATGAGCTTCATCTCCAATAAATTCTGCAGCAGTTTCTTCAGCTCTTTTTCTAGCTTCCGCTAATACTTGCCTGATCCTTAATTCTAAAGTCTCTCTCATTGATCGACCAGGAGCTCTTTTAAGAATTGTCGTGTCATTTTCATAAAAAGCGTTAATCAATTTATCAGATTCCTTATTTGCTTCCTCTAATATTTTTTGAATCTCTTCATAAGCATGCCCATGTACATAAACTTCATCCAACCCCATTGTCATTCCATTCTGTCGAATTACATATAAAAGCATTTTTGTTGCACTATCTAAAAATTGCCTGCCACGTGCATTACCATGATCTTTAATAATACGTTGTAATATACTATTCGATTGCATGGCTCCAAAAGAGTTCTCATCAATTGTTCCAGTTATCAGATGACCATTTTTAATTACAACATATGCATCATAAGTACAATCTTCTTCTTCACAAACCTCGCACTTTTTACAAAACTTTGATTTTACTTTTATATTAAGATCATTTGGAAATAATGTACTGAAAATATCTTTTCCAGAGTACATCGGTTCTGGTTCTGTTATCACAGGTGAGAGTAGATCTAATCTAAAATTGGGATTGTTTTTATAAACATCTCCTATATATAATAATTTTAATGTGTCCTTTTTATTATATAAAGAATCTTTACTCGTAAATTGAAATACACTTGAAATAAAATCTTGAATACCACCCAGAATCGGACCGCCAAATCTCGGAGATAATATATGTTCTTGAACTTTAAGAAGTAATTCTGCTTCTGTACGAGCTTCTTCGCTTTGTGGTACATGTAAATTCATTTCATCTCCATCAAAATCTGCGTTATATGGTGGACATACAGTTAAATTTAACCGAAATGTTCTTCCTTCCATAATTTTTACTTCATGTGCCATTATTGACATTCTATGGAGAGAGGGTTGACGATTAAATAATACCAAATCCCCATCATTTAGATGACGTTCGATAGTAAAACCTGGTGCTAGCATATCTGCAATAATCTTCCTGTTTTTTACATAACGAAGATCAATTCTTCTCCTATCATTCCGTATAATATAATTAGCGCCCGGATGTTTAGCAGGGCCATTCAATACCATCTGTTTCATCTCTTCAATATTCCAATCATTAACATTTGTAGGGATAGTCAAGATTTTCGCGATTTCTATGGGAACACCTACCTCATTAATACTAATATAAGGATTTGGTGAAATTACACTACGGGCAGAAAAATCAACTCTTTTACCACTTAAATTACTTCTAAATCGTCCTTCTTTACCCTTTAACCTCTGAGTTAGGGTTCTAAGTGCTCTGCCAGATCGATGCCTTGCAGGAGGTATTCCAGATACTTGATTATCGAAATATGTTGTAATATGGTATTGTAATAATTCCCATAGATCTTCAACTATTAAATGAGGCGCTCCAGCATCAATATTTTCTCTTAATCTTTGGTTAATTCTAATGACATCAACCAATTTATGTGTTAAATCATCTTCAGAACGAATACCACTATCTAAAGTGATAGATGGCCTAGCACATACCGGAGGTATGGGTAATACTGTAAAAATAACCCATTCGAGACGAGCATTCTCAGGAGAGATCCCGAGGATCCTAAGATCTACATCACTCATCTTTTTTAAACGTTCTAAAATCTCAATGGGAGTTATTCTCCGTGAACCTTTTCCTTCTTCTTCTTCATAAAAGGTTGTTGGTTTTTCAATAATTATTTTCTTTTTCTTTGCTCCGCAAAAAGGACAATTTTTCGCCTTTCTTGCTCGTTTAAACACAATTTTTGCAGCATCTTCATCTCCCTCAAAGAAAATTTTCCGATGTTTAACTTGTTCTTGTCTAAACATCTCTTTTTCTTCATCAGTGAGCATTAGACGAGAACATTCTGGACAAATACTTCGGAGAACCTTTAAGACTTTTTTTGCATATCCAACATGAATAACTGGCCTAGCAAGTTCTATATGACCAAAATGACCCATACAATTGCTTACAAGATTTCCGCAGGTTTGACAACGTTGCCCAGGTTCGATTGTACCTAGTCTCTGATCCATAAGTCCACTCGGTATCGGGAGACCATCTTCATCATACGTATCAGCAGTTATAATACGCGCAGCAGACATTTTACGGATCTCATCAGGACTTAGAAGTCCAAATTTAATTTTTTCTATCATTTTCATTCTTGAAAATGTATAACTCATAAGCTAAATACCTCCAAAATATTACTTTTATAAATAAACTGTGAAGAAGAAACACAATTCATAGGAGAAAACATCCTCTATAATGGTTATAGAACATAATTATTAAAAAATAAGAATACGAGTCTTCCACTGTACATAAAGAAAGATAGCAAATATTAAAAATTTTACTGTTTTGTGCTTTTTATTCTAATAGAGCTATTTTAAAATCATTATTTATTTAGAAGAGTTTAATTCTTTGAAATATTTAGATATTTAATAATGAAACTTTATGAAGTATTTAGAAATAGATTTGTACTTTTTATAATTCAAACACTAATTTTAAATTTAATTATATTTTGTTTTGGTTATCAAATCAATCTTAATTTAGATATAGGGATAGCAATCGAGCAAAAAGTAATAATACAATTTTTAGCCAACTATATTTTATTTGATATATTACCTAGTTTATTATTCATTTATTTGATTTGGATTTTAGTTTCATTAATACCAATTTTTATTTATAATGATTTCAAAAAATCATATTCAATGAATTTAATAACATTTTTCTTTCCTAATTTCTTTCTTTATGTATTTTTATCAAGATATTCTCCAGTTTATTTTAATTCTCATTTTCCATTCCATTTCATTCATACTATTCTTCTCGGAATTGTAATCATTAGTCTTTCAATTGGTCTTTCATTAGCAAAAAAAAAAATTTTAAGATATAAAGTTAGAGCTCAAATCGAAGATTTGCAATTTATTGCTAATCAGAATAAATTAGTTTGTCCAAATTGCGGTGCCAATTTTAGTTCTCTCCCAAAATTTTGTTATAGATGCAACACAGATTTAACAGGAATAATTGAAGATAAAGGGGAAGAGGAAAACTAACAATACAAAACAATTTATGTATTCTTTAATTTTCAAATTCAATGTTAGGAGAATTTATTGCAATTCTAGCAGTTTTAACATTTGTTGGATCTAATGTTATGTTTCGCAAGACAGAGCATGAAGTTAGCCCAACTTTTATCAATTTTTTTAGAACATTTATAGGTACGTTAACATTCATTCTTCTAGTTTTGTTTTTAAATCAGTTAAATCTTATTTTTATAATCCCCTGGCAATTATGGATGCTATTAATTTTAAGCTTTGTTTTTGGTCAAGTGATTGGAGACACAGCATATTTTACTGCTCAAAAAGAATTAGGAACTACGATAGCTCTTGCTATTTCAATGACATTTCCTCTATTTACCTTCATTTTATCCTTAATCTTTCTAAATCAAGCATTTAAACTCAATTTGATTTTATCTCTAATCTTGATTGGAATTGGAATAACTATTATTGGAAAATCTAAAATAGATTCTGAGAATTCTAAACGTGAGAAGATTCATATCTCAAATCATTCTATAAAAAATAGATTGAGAGAAATTTTGAGAAAAGATTATATTAAAGCAATAGGTTTTTGTTTTGGTGCTTCTCTCGGGTGGGCTATTGGTGCTGTTTTAATTGAGCTCGCAACTGATCAAATTGATCAAATTACTCACATTGAAGAACTAAGCTCTGTTATAGGAAATGTAATTAGATTTCCGTTTGCACTATTGATTTTGGGGACAATGGTGTGGAGAGAAAATTATTTGATGAAAAAAAATAATAATATGCAGAAAAAAACAGCTCGATCATGGATTGTCTTAATAGTTGCTTCAATAATAGGCACTTCTTTAGGCGCATATTTATATACAGAATCCGTACATCTAGCAGGGGCAAATATTGTTTCCTTAATTGCAAGTACGAGCCCATTATTTGCCCTTCCACTTACATATTTAGTAAATAAAGAAAAAATCACTAAGTTTGGTTTTATTGGTGTAATCTTAACAATTTTGGGTGTAATAGTTATTCTTATCGAAACTAGATAATATTACTCAAAATATTGTTCAAACAACTTTAACTCTTTTGATATCTTATTTAAATCAGACATTTCTGCTTCAGAGGGGAGTTCCTCCTCATAAATATCATAGAGTTTTAATTTAAGATTTTTTCTAACTTGTTTTTCTAATTTATTTATTTTTTGTTTAGTTGCAAAATACTTTATCATTTTAAACTTCAATTTAGTTATTTTCTTTTCCCATTCCTTAGTAAAATCTCCATCCTGAATTTCTCTTAAAATCCTAGCCATCTTATCCTTAAGAGGGAGTTTCCTAAATCTTATACCTCTGCTCATAGCTCCATATTGGCTTGTTTGAGAATGAAAGTCTACTTGTTTTACTAATCCAACATCTGCCATCTTCTTATATGTATAGGACATCTCATTACTCATGTACATTTCTATTAATACTGCTTCTGGAGGATAACCTGCATCAATTAAAGTGTAAATACTTGATAATAAAACTCTTCCAAACGCGGGACCAAATGCTTGTTCATTAAATAAATCTAATTCTGCTTCTTGTTTGAAACTTAACATTATCGCGCCTTTTTTCAAGGTTCCAATACCTTTGGCTAGGGAAAGCAAAATCTCCTTAGCTTTACCAGAAGCATCTTGTTCAATTCCAATGAAACTAAAAAAGCCTACATTTTTTAAGAAATTCTCTCTCACACCGACTCCAATCATTCTAGGAGCAATCATTATTACATCTACATCTTCAGGGGGACTTAATAGTCCAAAACCAATATTATATCCACTGGCAAAAACTATTGTAGATTTAGGTTTTAGGTTTGATTTAATATCTTTCTCAAATATGAAATTCATAATATCATCTGGAAGAAGCAAAAATATTATATCTGATTTAATGGAAGCTTCTTTAATTGTAAAAACTGGAAAATTATCCTTTAAAGCAACACTTCGATACTTATCTTCAATATTACCCACAATTATGTTTAAGCCAGAATCTCTTAAATTAAGAGCTTGAGCTCTTCCTTGGTTTCCATAACCGATAATACCTACCGTCTTATCTTTTAAAATTGAGAGATTTCCATCTAATTCATAAAATATATCTACCATTTTTATTCTACCTTAAGTTAAATGCATTGTTAATTATTAAATCAGTTAGAACTATGATTTGATTACTTTTTTTATAGTAATCGATCATAATCCAATTTATTTTTCTCTAATATTTTAATAACAAGTTCTTTGAAAATTAAATTTATATTATAATTCTCTTTCGAAGAAGTTTTATAAAAGTCATTTTCTTCATGCCTTTCCATGAACCTTTTAATTACTAAATCGTCCACTTTAGATTTATCATTTGCAATTTTCACGAGATCGTTTTTTGCTCCAACACATATTCTCGGTGTAAATCCATGATTATAATCAACAAGTCTTTCATACCACCAATCTAATCTTAGCAAAGTTTGAAGATCTATTAAATCAAAAACCATAAAAATTCCATTAGCTCCATTAATATAATATGGAAATAATTTTTTGAATTGCTCGCGTCCACCAAAATCCCATATACTAATTCGAACGAATGTTTCTTCACCATTGACAATAATTGGAAGATCTTTTGTATAGAATTCAATTCCTAACGTTTCTTTTGTATTTACATCAAAAGTATTAAAACATAATCGTCTAGCAATACACGTTTTCCCTACACGTTCCTGACCCAAAATTGTAATCTTAAAAATGTAAACTGGTTTTTCTTTATCGTTCATCTCTGAAATAGGCATTATTTATTCAGCCATGAGTTTAAAAGTTTTGTTAAACTTAAAAAAATATAAATTTAATAATAACAAATAAAAACTGGGATTTATAAGTTTTGGACTTAAACCTAAAATTCACGGTGAAAAAGTTTTGAATGAAAAAGATTTGTTTCCTGATTATAAAGCAAAAACAACTCCAGACACGGTTCATGACTATTTAAGAAAGCCTGATTCTATTGTGTTTGAGATTCTTGAAGAAATTGGTCCGCCAAGACTTGAAAAATTAAAAAGGATTTTTACTTACTTTAGAAAATATAATAAATATGCAAAGCAGAATCCAAGTTGCTATCAAAAAGGAAATATAGTTATAGGAGCTGACTCTGATCAGTACTACCCCTCAGACGAAGAGATTCTTGTTTCTGAATTGGGAAAATTGATTAAGGAGATTATTGATTCCAATTCAAAGAAAGAAATTGATAAAGTCAAAAAAAAAGAAGGGATTAGTACTCAAAAAATAACATTTACTGAAATTTATTTCCGCCACGTTGATGTTATGGGATCTGGTCGATTTTTTTATG
This sequence comes from Promethearchaeota archaeon, assembly GCA_048939445.1. Taxonomy (GTDB): domain Archaea; phylum Asgardarchaeota; class Lokiarchaeia; order Sigyniarchaeales; family SOKP01; genus Loki-b32. The sequence continues at coordinate 33,721 of JBHLPN010000002.1, forward strand.
CTGAGAAAAAAGAACCTGAAATTGAATTAAGAATTTAGTAAATGTATTTTTCTTTAATAAATCTATTAAGATTTGGTAATATTAGGATAACCTTTTAATACCAATTTTCCTTTTAAGAGAATTTCTAGATAAGATGGTTGTACATGTTGCCAAGCTCCATCATTAATTATTTCTACTTTCTGATTATTTATATTTCCATAAAAAATTCCACTATGATGAGAATGACCAAATACGATATGATTTATTTTTGAAAAATTATAATTATCATCCTCTAAAAATGCTTTTATTTCATCAAAATAATAATCAGGTTTACTCGCACGTTGCCAATTTTTCATTATTCGCATGTTTGCTTTAATTAAATTAAATTCTAAAAAACTTAATTCAGAAAAAAGTGCATCTTGAGATTCTAGGCTTACATTTTTCAATTTAGCTAATTCTTCTTTCATTTTTTCAAACGTAATAGGTTTAAGTTTTCTTCCATTCTTGATTATTTCGTTCCAGAAATAATCGAAAGTCTCTTTAATTTCAAACTTATTATTAGAAATTAAAGACTTCCATATTTGTCCTACAAAAAATCTATATATCTCGCTATCACATTGGTATCCATGAAACATCAAACACCTATAATCTTCATCTAAGTCAAGTCCTTCTATTTTTACTTTATTAATAGGATTGTTTTCAATTTGATCTCGTGAATTATACAATAAAATCATATTATTATTGTTCTGCCTTTTTAATATTACGTATTGACATAATAATTCCTCATTAAACAACTCATTGAAATTGCTATTCTTAAATTTCTTTAAAAACTTTTCTTTTCGGCGATTAAATTTTTTATCATAATCTCCAGTAACAGGAATTTCATGATTTCCAAGAATATAAATAATATTCATTTTTTTTTTAATCTCAAGTAAAAGTTTAAAAATTTCTTGAATTATTTCCCTTTTTAATAGAATTTCAAGAAGATCAGTACATAAATCAATAAAATCTCCTAAAATTATAAGGGCTTGTAGTTCATTTCCGAAAATTCCATTGACTATATCTTTTAAAAATTGAATAAATAAATCCCTTTCACTATCCAATGAACCTAAATGTATGTCTGAAACTGTTAAAATTCTAGGATTGATTACATCCATTTTTATTACTCCGATTTGATAGAAATTATTAATATTTTAATTAAAATAAAATATACAACAATTATTAAGGAAATTGCTTAAATTCTAAATTAAAGTAAAAGAAAATTTAATATTAAGATCTAAAAAAATTGCAAAGTTTTAAAATACGAATCAAGAGTAATATATTGTGAACATTTGCAATGATTAATTAATTAAACTTTTATCTTATATAAGTTTCATTATAATGAGGCTGATAGATTTCACCCAAATATTAACAAGTTAAGAGTAAGTCTATCACAATTGCATCATTTGAAATCAAAAATTGATCATTTCTGATTAATTGAATTCAGTAATAAAAAATTTGTTAATTATTTTCATCAACTTTTTTTGTCGACTGTATTTGATTGATCAGATGTATCGGATTAATGATGATCAACCAACATATTTAAATATAAGAAATACTAATTAAATTTTAAATACATTCAAAAAAAAAAAATAAAAAAAATTAATATAAATTAGTGGAGGAATAAGATAATGGCCGCATTTGCTTGGAGTCCATTACGGGCTCTAATGAAGAAAGCCGGAGCAGAGATTGTAAGCCGAGCCGCAGTTGATAAATTAATGGACTATTTAGAAGAATATGCTAAAAGTTTAACTGGCTGTGCGCTTGATATTGCTAAACACTCTGGCAGAAAGAAAGTTACTGCTGCAGATATGAAAATTGCGATTGGTTTAGTATAAATCGTTAATTCAGATTAAAATCACGCGATTTTAATATTTTCAGCTCTTTTTTTTTATATTTATTTTTTACTAAATCATCCTACCTATTTATTTTAAATATAGTTCAAAAAATAACTTAATATTGTGTTAACAAATATAAAATGTGATAAATGTGGAGAGTTTATGACAGAAAATAGCATAAATCGGGATTATTGTTTAGAATCTACCCAACATAATTGTTCCAAATGTGGATATTGTTATGAATCAGGATATAGATATAATACATTAACAAAACAATACATTAGATATGTGAGGTTTAATCCATAGCTTATAAAGTTCTTTGCATCCATATGATATCAAAAAATTGATTGAATTTTTTAGCTATATTCTTAAATCTTCCACATTCAAAAAATCCATGTTTTTTATGGAAATTCAAGCTTTGTTGATTTAAGGAAGATAAATTTACTAAAAGTATATATATTCCATGTTCTTCAGCGTCTTTAATTAATTTATTTAATAATAATGTGCCTAAACCTTTATTAGTATATTTTTGATCAATAAAATAAGTTAACTGTCCTGTATGTTTAAAATTTTCATAAGGCAAGTAATTTTTTAAGAAGGCAAAGCCAATGACTCTTGTTCCTAATACCAAAACGTAAAAAGAATGAGCTCTTTGTCTAATATTATTAAAAAAATTGATACTTACTTCATTTTCAGGGTAAGCAGCAAATCCATTTTTGATATAAGAGTTAAAAATCGATAAGACATTATTTAAATCAGAATCTTTAACATTTCTTATCCTAAATTCTTCTTTCATTATTATACTCCATAATTATTGGTATATCTATAAATCAAATAGAATCTTGTTTTAAAGATTTTTTTATTAAAAAAGAAAAAGATGATAATCCCTTAACCATTGCAGGGTTGTCATTGAATGTCTCGTTTTTTCACACTCAAATCATTCATAATTGGGATTAACAAGCTGATGATCAATTATATCCGTCATCATCTCTATTGAAGGTCTATCTGTTTTATCTTTTCCTATATATTTCCAAATAATCTTACCTTCTTTATTTATAAGAAATTTACTTGGTACTGCTTGTTTAATTTTGTAATTTTTTCCACCACCAGGGGCAAACCAGTAAACATCGTATTCTTTTGCTATTTTTGCGCCTCTATCAGATACCATATCAACATTAAATTTATTTTCTTCTTTAAATTTCCTCAAAAGTCTGATGCTATCACTAGCAATAGATATTAACTTAATCTTTCTGTTTTCAAATTCAGAGATATGTTCAGTCAACAACTTCAAGTGTTTTTTGCAATGACTTCACCAATTTCCTCGGAAAAAATCAATTAAAACTCCATCATATGTTTTGAGAAGATCTTTTAATTTTATCGGATTCTCGTAAATGTCAATTGTATCAATCATTGGTGCCATAATGTTTGTTTGTAATCCTTTAGGTCTTGGAGGTTCTTCTTCATTTGAGGTGTCCATATTTATCGCTATATTTTTTTTATAATTATTTAATTAACTTAATCATATTAAACATGTGTTTATTGTTTAATTGATGATAATTTAAATAAGTTTTAAGAAATATTATTTATTTACTCGCTTGAAAACCTTTCGAATAGAATTTCTGTCATCACTTCGAAAGTGGTTTCGACATTAGCTCCTGTTTTAGAAGATAATTCAACAAAAGACGCGAGATTGTATTTTTTTGCTGCCAGTATTCCGTCATCTCGAGGAACTACTCTAAATTCATCTAGATCTACTTTTGAGCCAATTAACATTATTGGTATATCTCCTGCATATTCTCTAATCACTTGTGTCCAATCAGGAAGGTGATCTAATGATAATTGATTCGTAATATCATATAAGAAAAAAGCTCCATTTGCACCTTTACAGTATTGGGAAAGTAAGAATCTGAATCTTTCTTCTCCTCCAAAATCCCATATCTGTAGTTTTACTTTTTTTCCTTTGAATGATGTTGTTTTTGAATAAAAATCAACGCCTATTGTTAATTTTAGATCTTCTTGAAAATACCCCGAAATGTATCTTATTGTAAGAGATGTTTTTCCCACTGAAGCATCTCCCAACATTAATACTTTAAATGTATAATCGTATTTTGTCACTCTAATCAATATTATTGTTATTTTGGGGGTTTTTCCTAGATAGGTAAATGGTTAGATTAAATCTTAGTATTAAAATAGATTTAATTTTAATCTATAATATAAATATAATATTAATTAATTTTTGTTTAATTTAAAAGTATTAATATCATAAGAAGATAGAAATCATATTACCATTAATAGTACATTAAAACAAGAATGAGCGATTGAACAAGGAATTATTGAATAATTAAAATATACAAAAATCAGAGCTAAGAGAAGACCAAAAGTAAAATAATACCCAAAAAAAGTTATAATGGTAGATACTGGTACTAAGAATGGAGGAACATGATAAAGTGTAAAAATGGTGGATGAAATAACAATTGAATAGAATAATTTTAATTTTATATTAAATTTTTTAATAAGAAATCCTCTGAAAAAGGCTTCCTCGCACGGTCCGACAACAATTATCTGTAAAGTTGTTAAAATGATTAATTGAATAAAAGTAGGTTGGATGGGGGCTGTGCTAATAACTCCTTCTTGAGCCTGGTTCACAAATTCAGCACCAAATAAATTTCTAATAATGAAATCTTTAAAAAATATTATAATATAATCACTAAAGAAGAAAAACAAGATACCAAAACCTAAGCCTGAAATTACTTTAATAAGTAAGTCTTCATTTTTTTGAAATCCCATCTCTTTTAATACGTCTGTAAATGATTGATTTTTCAATCTACTAAAGATTAAAGCAGGAAGGATGGTTAAAAGTGTCTCTAAAAGCATTAATCCAATTAAAATCCAAGAGTTTTCTCCCAACTGGACAGTCATCATATCTATTATTTTTATTTTGAATTATTGCTTAAAAATCAAAAAATTAAAGATCTCATTATTATTATTATTAATTCTATTATTTGTACTTTTAATGACAATTAGAGATAAATTTGTTAATTCAGAAAACTCTAATTTTCAAAATTTCTCTCGTGATAAAGAGATTATTAAGAATTTAGGATTTACAAAAGAGCAACTTCTATTAAAAAATCTTAAAATAATCGCACAAGAATATTTAGCACTTGAAAAATTAAAGAATTCTTTTATCAACATTGTTCTTAAAAATATTGATGATTTAAGTTTTTCTCAATTTATAGATTTCCCTAAATTTTATATTAAAGAACAATTTCTGAAAAAAAAAGTCCAATCTGCAAATATTAGAGGATTAAACATAGTAAGCGTCGATGGAAGCTCTGTTACTAAGAAATTTGTGAATGTAGATTTCTCATTTTTAAAAGCTATAGCTGTAAAATATTATTTCCAAAAAAACCATATAGCAAATATTGGGTATTTTCCCGACCTAAACGGTTTTAATAATTATTTAGTGCAAGGTAACCTACTCAATAGTGATGAAACAACAGTTGAAACTAAAATCTCTATAGATATGACTTTCATGGAAATTAATCTATTAAATAATATGATTAGAAAGCATTCTGATATTGATATGATAATAATTGATGGGTCGATTGTTATCATGCCAATTAATTTGGTATTTTCCAAAGATCCTGAAATATCTAAAATGTATGATAAATTATTGAAAGAATATCATAAGTTATACTTAAATTGTAAAGAAAATGGGATATTACTAATTGGTTCAATTAAAGATACTAGAACATCTGCTTTATGTCATTTATTAATGGATTCTATACAATTACTAAAACCAAATCAATCAAGATTAACAGATTTCATTAAAACTGATTATCGAAAAGTAATGGAATATTTTTCTGATCTAGATTTATTTAATAGAATTATGAGTAAGTCTGAGAGAACTTGCATCTTTAATTGCAAAAGAGAAATTGATAAAATAAGAGATACAGGTATTAAAAAAGAAATTCCCTATTATTTTCCTCTAACATTCTATGCGTTTTATTTAAAAACTGCTCAATATGATACTCCTTGTAGAATTGAGTTTTTCATGGATGAGAAACACTCCTTTAAAAAGGCTTCAGAGAAAGCCGATTTAATCACTTCTATTTTATTGCCAATTTCAAGTTTGAATGAGCATTATGCATTACCAATCCCTCAAATTGAAGCTCATAGGAGAGCTGTTTTCAAACCGAAAGAAGTTGACGTTTTATTCAATAATTTAACTAGAACTTTAAACACTCATGGCATATCTTTATTAGAAAAAAGAAGAAATAGAAGACCTTTTTAATCTAGATTATATCTTAATCTATTTAGGAGAATATCTTCAAAAAAAATGTGTTTTCTTCTAACAATTTCGTTTTTATATCCTAATCTAGTAACTTTTTCATTTAGCTCTGTTAAATTAGTTCTACTTGAAGTGATACAATAAATATAGTGTTCCTTCCTTAAATTTAAATAAGTAACGACATCTTTAAGGAAATCAATTAAAATTTCATAACCTTTTAAGCCTCCATCCCAGCTATAATCTATTTTTTCATTAATAGCTTTTTCTTTTATCAATTGTAAGGAGGGTAAATAAGGTGGATTAAATACAATGATATCAAAAGTATTCCTAAGTTTATCTGGAAATGAATCAAATAAATTTGAATGTAAGAAGATTATTTTATCATTGATATTGTTTGCCTTCTGATTTAATTCTGCACATTTTATAGCAACTTCTAAAATATCAGAGGCATAAATTTTTGGATTAAAATTCGGATATTGTATTTTAATTAATTCAAAGAATATTGCAAATATCCCTGTTCCAGTGCCTAAATCAAGAATATTTTGAATCTTGTTTATTTCTATCCCATCAAAAAATGATTTAGTAATGTTAGATTTAAAATAATCTAATATTAAGAACGTGTCATCAGAAGGTGCATAAACATCTTCAAAATCACAATTGATTATTGGATCAGGAATGGATGGTATTTTCATTATTCATTCTATTCTTTTCAAGTATAAAATAGCTTACTAATTTCTATATATTCATCAATTTCAAAGTTGAATACTTTTTTATTCTCATAGTCATTTTTATTCAAAATTGAGATAATATTTTCTTTGGTATACTGAGTATCTTTTTGAGTTTTAAAAAATAGATCAATAGCATTAACAACATTCTTATTCTTATACGGCATTATCCCACCAATAAATTTTAAAAAAAAATCTTTAGAGTCCTTTTCTAATAAAAATGGGTTTATTTTATCCTTAGGCGTAAGTTTTATCAGTGATAGTGGGATTCTTGGAATAGGATAAAAAGTTTTTCTTGAAATATTTGATTTTGAAATAAGTTTCATGAATGCATTAACTCCAACACTTATTCTCGAGAAATTTTTATAATCACCTGATAAACTGATTCGATCAGCAATACTTTTTTCAATAGTTAATATTCCTGTAGGTGAATTTATATTGAAAAAGATCTTTTCGAATATCGGTCCTGTAATTGTATAAGGAATATTGGAAATAACTTTATTATGATTGGGGATTTCAATCTTTAATACATCTCCATGAATAATCTCTATATTATCATAAATCGAGAACTTATCATCTAAATATGAACATAAACGATGATCTATTTCAATAGCATATATTTTTTTTGCTAATTCTATTAATTCGTCTGTTATAGCTCCTAATCCTGGTCCAATTTCTAAAATAATATCACTCTGAGAGATTTCAGAAATAGAAATAATTCTTTCTGCAATATTATTGTCAATCAAAAAATTTTGACCTAACTGTTTGCTAGGTTGGATATGGAGTTGCTTTAAAACGAGTTGTACTTCTCTTTTATTCATAAGGTTCATTCATATTTTTGAGTCTTGCTAAAAAGATAGTATTTTGCGTCCCTTTGAAGTTCTTTTATAATTCTTTGGGCAATTAATTTAGCAGGACTAGAAATACTAGTTCTATCGGCAATATCTTGAAATTTTCCAAATTTTTGTCTGTCTCTTGCTTCAAGAATCTCCCACATATGCTTTTGTCCAATTCCCGGCAACAATTTTAGAGCATGCATTCTTGGAGTAATTGAAGTAGAGTTATTAAAGAAGTTGATAAATTCTTCTTCATATTTCATGACTTCTTTTTCAAGAATTGGTTGGATTAATGCTTTTGCGGTACTAGTTAAATCATTATAATCAACTTTTTTCAAGACTTCTTTTAATTTATCTTCATTTAAGAATTCTTCATAGGTTTTTTGTTCTTGAACTTCTATCATGGAGTTTTTATTCACTTTTACTTCATATAGTACGAAGTCAGGAAAAGTAAGTACTTGCGCTATTGGTGTTTTAGCCCAGCTAGGTTTATCTTCTTCGGGATGTCCATGCATTAATACATCTAAGATAACAATTTCCCGAAATTTCTTTATAAACTGCTTTTTCTTTCTTGGACCACTTCGATAATTTCTCCTGCGTGGAGAACCTCTGTATCGCTCTCTTCTTTCCATCATTACTAGATATTTTATTTTTTACTTTTCCAGATACCATTTCAAAATTTATATTGTAATGAACTACATAATCAGATGGGATTGTTCATTAGAATTTAAAACAATATATACTTATAAATTCTTCGAATTAAGATGATTAAATTCAAAATTTTAATTTAAGATGATTTAAGTTCTTCTATTTCTTCAATTATCACTTCTAATTGATCATCTGCTAATGTTTTACCTGTAAAACTTTTTTCTAATATTGTACGTAACTCTGGAACCGATTGTGGATCGATATTAACAATATTAATAGCATAGATTTCTTCAATTTCGTACTTTTCTGTTAATAGCTTTATTACCTTTTTAGCAATCTTTGCTTCATATTTCGCAAATTTGTTTACGTAATTGTATGTAATTTCTTGGAAATGAGACATTCCCTCATCAGCATCAATTTCTAAAAGTTGATCTTTTAAATTCTCCATTATATCTTTCACTTCTGGAATTGATACAGTTTTTTCGTCTTTTTTACGTCCAGACATTATTTACATCTAAAAATTTTATTTTTCCTTTATGGAAATAGGATTTAATCTTAAATGTTCTTTTCCAATAATGAGTGTTTTTTTTGAGTTTCCTAATTTTACTTCCACTAAATAACAACGTCCACGTTCTCCAATAATTGTCCCAGTTAGACCATGGAATCTCCGATGTGGCATTCCGCGTTTATGTTGTGAAGGATCAGTGATTACATCTACTTTATCTCCTAGTTCATAATCAATCAAATATTTCTCTATGGAACCAAGTCCCCGATCTCGTACATTCTTTCTATGCCTACTTCGAGTCTTGTTTCTGTATCCTTTATGTTTTGTCAAAAAAACACCTCTAAGCTTAAGATAAATAAGAAATTGTAAAACAGTTTAGTAAAATCATGAAAGATGACTTATTTATTTTTTGATTTTAGATATATGAAATTAGTTATATTTTCGTTTAAACCGAAATTTCTAAAACATCCAACTCTTTACAAACTAAAGGTATTTCAAAAATTTCCGAAAAAGAAGGAGAAGTACGTCCCTCATCACCATTGATAAGCTCTTTTATATAAGTACCGCCTTGAGTTTCTATTTTAAACTCAAATAAATTTGTTTTAATCCATTTACCCTCTATTTTAAAAATAAATTTTTCTCTTATCTTATCAGCACGACGATGAGACACTCTATATGGTGTTCTTTGATATATTTGCTTATTTTCAAAAGATTCTTTCAATTCATTTATTTTTTGGAGAAAGTCATTTTTACTTAATTTGCTTTCAGATTTTACTATTGCTCTATATAATTTTTTTGAATTTTTTGCTTCAATTTTAAGTTTAATTACTTCCTTCTTACTACTATATTTTAAATCGTGAATCCTTACCTTTTTTTTATATTTTTTGTTAACTTTTCTTGATATTTTACCCAAGATTAAATTTCTAATTTTAGGATTTCTTAATTCAATAATAAATGGTCTTCCTGTGCCTAACATTCTCACATCAATATCTTCTCTTCCAGCTCCATGAAATCTTGAATCAGTCGCTTTAGATTCTTTAATAAACTCTGGACTTATTAGATCCTCAACACTAGTTAGATACTGCCTTCCAGTATAATTACATAATTCACAACCTGTTCCCATGCATTTTTTACAGAACCAATGGGTTTGAGGGATTCCCCTTATTAATTTATTATATCTCCCAGAGATAAAAACAGATTTTAATATTAACTCAACATTAAATTTTTCAAAATCTAAAGAGTATATTATTAATACATCAGGATGGTTAAATTCAGGTACTTTATTTAAGGTTATTAATAATCCTTTCCCTACTACACGATTAAAGTGACTTTTAAAAGATTCTGCTTCTAACAGATTAAACTCAGTTTTGAATCTATCTTCTTGATTAATAATTTGAGATTCTGGGCTTGAACCAACTAAGAAACTGTTGAATTCGATTTCTTTAACTATTTGGGTTGCTTTATTAATAAATTTCTCGATATTGGAAAAAATATTATGACATAGATAACAGATATGATC
>JBHLPN010000290.1:0-4185 GCA_048939445.1 Promethearchaeota archaeon
ATTAATGGAAAGCGATCTTGGCTTCCCCCAGGACCAGTAATATTATATGGAACATCACCAATTCCATCCCCATCTGAATCGGTATTATTGTAATCATCCCAGTAATTTCCTTTAATTCCATTATCCCAATAGTTATTTGCACCTTCATCATAAGCATTCATCCCATTATCAATAAAACAATTAAGAAACATAGAATTCTCCGATGATTCAAAAAACATAGTCCCTGCTTCAATCGTTAAACCAATGCCACTATTGCCTTTTATCATATTTTGGGTAATTGTGTTATTATTACATCCGTGTTCTAGATAAATTCCTCCTACATTACTATTTGCAGTATTTCCCGAAATGCTGTTATTATTACTCTCACCTAGACGAATACCTACCATATTGCTATTTGCAGTATTTCCCGAAATGCTGTTATAATCACTGCGATCCAGATATATCCCATCATCATAGTTGCTACTTACGCTATTCCCCGATAGAGTGTTATTATTACTACCAACTAAATATATTCCATACCTTTCATTGCTATTTGCGGTATTTCCTATAACTGAATTATTATACCCACCTGCGATATATATTCCATAGTAGTCATTGCTGTTTTCGATGTTTTCCGAAACTATATTGTTATAACTATAAAATAACATTATCCCCGTAATTTGATTATCTCCCGTATTACCCGTAATTTTATTAGTACTACAATAGTATAATGCAATTCCATTAGAACAAAAAGAAAAATCCAAGTTTGATATGATGGAATTTGTGCAATTTACTAATAATATTTGGCCAGCATTCATAAAATCGCTTACTCCTAAATTTTCTTCATTGCTATAATAATATAATGGTTTTTCATTCACAAGATTTGTAGTATCAATATCGTAGGAGCACAAATCTTCAATGAGACTAGCAGCAGATACTCCTAATCCACATCCATTCATAATATTTCCAGAAATAGAGTGATTAACACCAGATAAGAGTATTCCTAAACGATTATCGTTCATATTATTTCCAAAAATATTAATATTATTACCATCCCGTATCCATATTCCGTATTCTTCGTTATTATTAATCATGTTTCCCGAAATCGTATGATTATTACTATTATATAAATATATTCCTCTACGGTTAAATGAACAATTATTATCAATCAATTGGGAGTTATCAACATTATTTAACTCAATTCCCGAATCGAGAATCCCTGCATTATAAAGGGTACAATTCTCAATTCTAAAATATACAATAGAATTTTCAATTAAGATGCAATTTTCCGAGCCTCCTCCGTCTATTACCAAATCTTTTATGACATAAGGCTCAGAATAGGTGCCATTTCCTGTACATTTTCCTGCGTCTCTAGCAGTAGACCAATTTAAAACTGGAATCGAATCATCAATATGAATTGGTGCAAATAATGCTGAGGTTTTCAAATTTTCGTCATCCAAATTAATACCATAGCTATATTCCGCTCTTTTCTCACTATTTTCCCTGCTAAAACAGAGATTATATGTAATAATAGGTGATAAAGTAAGAAGAATTCCTAAAATCATTAACATTATTATTGAAACTTCTCCAAATTTTCTCATTTTATTTTCGCTAAAATAATATAAGTTAAGATATTACTGGTTAATTATTCTGTTCCAGAATAAAAATATTCCTCCTCAATTTAGTGGTAAATTTATCATAAATAGTGGTAAATTTATCATAAATAGTGGTAAATTAATCATTTTAAAATGTTTAGACGAGCGCACCCGTATAAGACGGGGTTGGTGAGGTGGGGGTGTACGTAGGGAGCTTTCGGGCGACCTATTTAGCCTGCTACTCTCAATAGCGCGAGTGTGTGGTGTTGAAAGAGGAACCACAAGGTTCAGGCTTAGAGTGTGATGGTTTAGAATGTGGAGCGGATGATGGTAAGAGTTGGATGATTTGAGATGAGAAGGATGGAGTATGTTCTAGAGCATAGATTTATTTTTTCTTTTTCTTATTTTTAATGCATGAAATTGTCCTTAAGCAGGGATACCTTTTATCATATTTTTTTTTATCTGATTATAATAAAAAACTTAAAAATGAAGGAAACCTTATTTTGATGTCGTCTTAATCCATTTAATCAATTATACATAAAAAAGGTGAAAAATTTTAGAATGACTGTAAAGGTTCTAAATGATTATTATGTTAAACGAAAACCAAAATTGATGAAGGATTTTTCTAATCATATTAAATTTGCTACGGATATACTTAAAAGAAAGTTTAGCGAGGATAAAATCAATGAAATTTTTAATCAAATGAAAGTTGAATATGAGAAAATAATTCCTGAAATTCCATATATAGGCGGTGGAAAAAACCCTTTTTCCAGTCTGCTTGTTGATGGTTTATCGAGTCTCGCAATGTTTCGAGTCTTAGAAAAAGAAGGATTTACACTTCGAGATATCGGAGAATTTTATTATGAATTCCGTGATATCATGAATACAATCAGAAAAAAGAATCTGGAAAAGATTGGAAAGGATCCTGCTCAATATCCATTTGAAACCGCCTATGTTGATTTTGCAAAAAAGCTGTGTGAAACATCTAAATTGCGGAAGTATCCAGAGGATTGGGTTGGAGATTACGTAGAAGGTGATGGAAAAACCTTTGAGTGGGGTTTTAATTTCCAGGAATGCGGAATTCATAAGGTTTGTAAGAGATTAGATGCTGAGAGATTTGCTCCATTATACTGTTTAGCTGACTTCTCTGAAGCAAATATTTTAGGATTTGGATTCTCTCGTACCCAAACTCTAGGATTCGGAGCTTCAATGTGCGATCATAGATATGTAAAAAACTACAAGACCCCGAGAGGATGGCCACCTGATGACCTACCAGAATTTGATAAAAATAAAATCCCATAAATAACATGGGTGCACAAACTAATGAGTGAAAGGAAAGAACAAATAATTTTAGAGAATTTAAGGAATCTTTTTAGACAAATATTTAAAAAAGATAGAAGTGAGTCATACCGTGATCTCTTTCGAGAAGCCTATAAGGATGACTATCCAGAAGAAGCTAATCCAGATAGTTTTGTTACACTTACTGATTTGCGAACTATTGCTAAAAATCTTAATATAGGACCAGGAAAAACTTTCATTGATCTGGGATGTGGCAGGGGTGGTCCCGGAATGTGGATATCACGTTTCCCGTGAAACGGGAGCAAACTATATAGGAATTGATTTTGCTGAAAGCGCAATTGAAGAAGCTAAACACCGAGCTATAAACTTTAAAATTAAAGGTACATTCGATTTCCAAGTAGGAGATATGTACTCTTTAAACTTCCCCGAAAATAGTTTTGATGGTGCGATAAGTATTGATGTTATATCATTTATTCCAGATCCTCTACCTGCAATTAAAGAAGCAGCAAGAATTTTGCGCTCAAAAGCCTTCTTTGTATTTACTACCTGGGAAGTTAAAACATCTGATAAAAAAAATGATTATCGCACTTACCTTCAAGATACTGGATTTGAAATAAAAACCTATAGTGAAACAACAGAATGGAAACAACGTCAGCGAGAAGTGTATCAGAGAACATTAGAATTAAAGGATGTGTTAATTAAAGACATGGGAAGAGCTGGAGCATTTTCATATATCGGTGAAGCTGAACAATACCTCCCTACGCTCGATGATTTAAGGCGGATCTTTGCCGTCGCAATGAAAATTTAATCTTTAGGGATAGAATTTAAATAAAAAGAATAATTCAGAAAGTATAATCATTCAGTATACTCTAATACTCTGGAATTTGGGTTTATTGTATATCATTCTAGTCGCTATGAGTTTAAATAATCCCAAGAAAAAATTTTGTAAATTCAGAGTCTGATTTCAATGAAATTTTCTTTGAAAAAACGGAAGAAAATGTAAGGAGGTTAGGGATTCTAAAAGTAATTAAAGAAAATATAAAATTCAGTTTTACTTACTAATAGTTTTGTGTAAGTAATACGAAGATATTATTGTGTAAGGGTAAAGATTAGCAAAACCGCTAATTTATAACCCCGCATCTTTGCGAGCTTTATCTGCTTCTCCTCGACCAATATGACCTTTTTCGCCATTTTGTAGCAAAATTTTTAGACCCTCCAAATATTTTATCCCGCAATCTTGATGCCAATAATAATTATAACCTTTTTGTGGGGCAAATCTAAGCCTAAGTGTGCTTTTTTTAATAAGTTCTCC
>JBHLPN010000051.1:0-4720 GCA_048939445.1 Promethearchaeota archaeon
GCTGGTTGGCCTTTCTCAAAGATCAAATGACAAATTGGACACGCTTTAAAAAGAGCTTCTTCACCTAGCACACTAATATTTTGAATATATTTAGCTGGCAAGATTTCAGGTTTTTGAGCAGCTTCATCTTTTAAACCTTTGGTAAGAATACGTAGTTTTTGAATTTGAGTAACTTCTATAGGAATTTTTAAAAGATAAAAGCAATGAGGGCATCTGGCAGTACTAGATCTTTTTACTTGATGATCTTTTTGAGAATCTGCCCACGCGGCTAAACAATGGATATGAAATGGTGTAGTACAATTAGGGCAATATCTCCCGGTAACATAAAAAGAACCTTTAGTGTAGGGATTTTGATCAGAAAAACAAATAGAACATTTCTTAAAATCGACCTCTCCTCTTATTTGTTTTGCACGTTGTTCCTGATCTTTTGTTAAATCTTGAACTCTTAATAAATCTGCTGCTATTTTCCTGAGAAAGGCAGGATTCTCAATAAGAGATTCTTTATCTGACCTATAGGTTTTATAGTTATCATCTGCAATTTCTTGAGCAGATCTAATTAATGACTCATGATTATTATTATAAAAGTATCGTCCACCTGTGATATCACTTATTTTCTTCAATATTTTAGATTGTCTTGAATTTCCAATCCCAAAAGTATCAATTCTGATATTTAGTCCTTGAGCAACACGGGCCATTTTTAACGGATCAACAGCAGACTTCATATAATTTCCATCAGAAATCAAAACAATCCTAGGTGTTTTAGCACCAATTTTACGCAATTCAGCTATCAATGTTTTAATCGATAAAGCTAGTGCATCACCCATCGCAGAATATCCACCACAATTTAAGGAATTCAAGGCTTTATTGAGACTATCTCCGAAAGTAGAAGTAGTAAAGTCCATTATCTTTAAAGGTTTATCAGAGTATTTGATTAATGCAAAAGCACTTAAATTATCCAAATTAAATCTTTCCCTTATCAATGTCTTAGCTGCTAAAACGCAACATACTAATCGGTTAGGACTGAAGTCCTTTCTGAACATCGATCTTGACGTATCTATGCAAATGACAAGATTTTCTGGGATTCTATTATTTGACATATTAATTAACGAATCGAGTGGGTGTATTTCTTGTTGTATACTAAATGATCTTCTTCAATTTTTCTTTTTTCTAAAGTTTATTAATAACTAATTAAATAATACTGGTTCAATTAGATAAAGTTTATTTTTACCAAAAAAAATAATATTTAATACAACCATTATTACTATAAAATTAAAAATATTTGTAAAAAGAAAATTGATATTAAATTTGATGCTTTATGTCAGAAACTAGCAGTAAGAGTGTAGCTATTAAAGATTTCTTTAAAAGAAATGTTCTAATTAATGAACTTGAAGAAGTTTTAAGATTTAGACCGGAAACTCTAATAGGTGTTGATAAAGTCAGTTCAGATCACTTACTTAATGAAGGAATAAAAACAATTAACGATCTAGCTAACTTATCTCTATCGAATCTCCCCATTATAAAAGAAATCCTACCAAATATGCTACTAAAATGGGTGAAAATTGCTCAAGTTATCCAAAAGAATATTAAAGAACAGCTTCGCCGACATAAAAAGATTTTAATGATTGGTCTCGATGCCGCGGGCAAGACATCAATTTTAGCTGTAGTTCAAGATAAATTTTCTATTATCAAGTCCCTTTTACCTACTAGGGGAGTAAAAAGAGAAAAATTAGATTTTTTCGGGTATCCTGTTATTAGTTGGGATCTCGGTGGTCAAGTACAATATCGAGAAAAACTATACTTTAATAGGCCAGAATTGTTTTTCACTGAAGCGGATATTATGTTGTACGTCGTTGACTCGCAGGATATGGATAGGATTTCTGAAGCTGCTAACTATTTTCGAGAGGTTTTAAAGGTCTTAAAAGATTTACGTGAGAAACCTGAAGTCTTGATTGTTTTAAGCAAGAGTGATCAAGATATTCGTAAGACAATTCAATGGCAACAAAACGTTACAAGCATAAAGAATAAGTTTAACAGTATAGTCGATGATTTTGAAGATTTTTCAGTCGATTATTGTGATACAACGGTATTTCAAAGAGAAACTATAATGCAAATGTTCAGTATTGCTTTAAAGAAAGTTTCTGATACCTCTGAAATAATTGAACACATACTTGAAGAGTTTACGCATCAAGTAGAAGCAAAAGCTTCAAGTTTAGTATCAATGGATGGATTAATTTTCGGTAGCTACACTGGTTCAGATACAGATGAAATGTTGGTAAATAATACCGCCTTGATGCTTCAAACACTTTCAAACTTCTATAATTCAATAGGGCTAATTAGAGAAAGATCTATTAGACTGGATTTACCTCTTAACGGATTTACAATTCGTGGAGAAAAATTATTTGATTATTCAGAATTACAGATCCCCGTATATCTATGGATGCTTTCTCAAAATCCAGAATTACTTGAAGGGAAAATTAATTACTTTAAAGAACAGTTACTTCCACTAATCAACCTTTTCCTATAAATACTTTCTTTTAACTTTTATTTTAGATTTTCTTTATGTTTATTCCAATTCTTTTTTTGCTGCCAGCAAATAATTATTACATTTATCTAAAGTTTCAATTGCCTTATCTAATTGTTCTACAACTGATTTTAATCCTTTTTCCTTAGCTATATTTTGCCACTTAATAAAGCTTTCTTTATGTGAATTGTTATGGTCTGCCCAATGTTTACATAATTTTGAAAGTTTTAAAATATCTTTATCTTGTTTATCCAAAATATTTCACGTCTTTGACATAAATTTAATCATTTTACGATAATTTTATCTGACACATTAATTTTTGTTTTTACGACTTTGTTAAATAATCTTTCTTCTTACCTTTTTTGGATCTAACATAACGTACTTCTAATAATAATCTAAAATTTTAAATAATCTAAACAAGAACTATATCTCATGATAATTTTCCAACATCAAATAATAGTTTGGCTCACGATAGGACAATTGTTAATTTTACTTCTCTACATGCTGAGTACTTTAATAAATTATATAAGAAACAAAAGGGTAGC
Organism: Promethearchaeota archaeon; assembly: GCA_048939445.1. GTDB lineage: Archaea > Asgardarchaeota > Lokiarchaeia > Sigyniarchaeales > SOKP01 > Loki-b32. The sequence goes on from JBHLPN010000051.1 coordinate 3,067, forward strand.
AGCATTGTATTTATCCTTAAATTATCTTGCCTACATAATTACACTTTCATTGTTTCTTTTTGGACACCTACATTCCGTCTTTAATGGAACAACAACAGATTTATATTTTCAAACTAGTATGTTAGCCAATGTATTTATAGTTGCTGGTATGATAACAATTATCTTATTTCATGGAGAATTTAAAGAAGTTAGTAAAAAAGGAAAAGTAGTTACAATTATTTTGGGATTAGTGTTAATTATTTGGATACTTTTACCTTTTAATTATATTGTTAGTGCAACTGGTGGCTTTCAAATTAAATATATCACTTATACACTGATGACTTTATATGGAGGAGTAATATATCTTTTATTAACAATAAGCTTCTTTGGATTTGCAGGTAAATCAACGGAAAGAAAAAAGGAATTAATCTCATTAGGATTAGGTAGTTTACTATTTTTTGCATATTTTGCAATAATGACTGCTTATGGTATAACTCAAGAATTTATTATTCTATTAATAAATATGATAGTATTGTTTGTCTCTTTCCTATGCTTTTTCATAGGAATATATCTACCTAAATTCACTACAAAACGATAGTAAAGCTTATTCCATTTAAATTTATTTTTTTTTCCTTAATTATGAGTCTAAGTTATAAATAATAATCAAAATAGGATAAGCATGATAAAGGGAGGTTAGGAAAAGTCTAAAATGTAATTAAAAAATTAGTACGTGAGATTTAATAGAAAAAAAACAATTAAACTAGAGAGTTATAAGCACATATGCTATTATAATATTATGGACACTAGTGAGTTTGTGAATATACGAATTCTTGACAATTTTTATCAAACTTCAAGTTTCTTTCCAATGCCAGTAGTACTAATAAGTACTATTGCTGAATCTGGTCAAGTAAATCTAGGTCCTTATTCCTTATGTTTTCCACATGTCGTTTCAGAAGACCATTCTATGGTTCTCTGTTGCCGTTCAAACAGTAATACTGCTCAAAATATACGTAGAACTGAAGTTTGTTCAATAAATTTTATCCCGTTTGATAAAAAATACTTAAAAAATTGTGTTCAACTTGGATATCCAGGAGATACAACAGAAGAAAAAATGAAAAGTAGTAAATTTACGTTAATTCCTTCTCAAAGGAATCAGGAAGAAAAAAAACAAGGGGTTCAATATCCGGATATAGTTAAGGAAGCTTTCCAAGTATTTGAATGCACAGTAAATGACAATTATCCAATTTATGAAAATGAAGAAACTCTTGAAACACATTTTATCTTAAAATTAGATAAAATTATATTAAAAAAGAAATGGCAAGAATGTTTATTAAAAGGTAAAGGGTTTCCAACATTACCAATTGATTATGGATTTCGAGATAATGTTAATTTTTGGTTTTGTAAACATTCTGAACCATATAATGAAAAAATGCCGAAAGAAAAAGGTACATCAATAAATACAGTGATGTATGCTGCTCGTAGAACAGATCCAGATATTGAATGGACTGAAGAGGCATGTGCAAAGTTAGTAAAAGTGCCAAGGATCTTCTTAAAAACAGCAATTAAAGGATGTATTGAGAAAGCAAAAGAAGAAGGAATTACAGTTATGACTGCTGAATTCATGGAAAAAATTAGAGATAAAAGATCTAAAGAAAAACAGAAGCGTTAATATCCA
>JBHLPN010000051.1:4820-9271 GCA_048939445.1 Promethearchaeota archaeon
TTTAAAAGCGTTGGATCCACAATTTCTTTTGGTTTCCAACCTTTTTCTTTAAGATATTCGTGTATTTCATCCTTTATATTAATTGGAATGTCTGCTTCGAGTCGAATGAATTTATCTAAGTCGTTTGGGAATTTAACTCCTTTATATTTTCGTTCTAAATCAATCCAGTGAGAGAGTTTTATCATTCGTCCCTTCGAGTTATCTGCTGGTCTCAAGCATAATTTAGCAACAAGACAGATCGCTTGCTCAATACTTTCTGCTGTGGTTAATAAGTGTTCAGGACCAGGACCAACTAGATGATCGGCACTTCCATCTCTAGCGTTAAAAACTTTCCAAATATCCTCATCATCAGATCGCCCAATATACATTCTTCTATATTCTGCGGCGTGTGGCCCACATACTGCAGGAATACCTAATCCATTTGCCATACTGGCGATACTGGCTGCTTTCTGGGACATAGCCCCCCATGCTACACCCACTGCGCCAACTCGGTTTAAGACATAATCTGCAATTTCTTCGAAATTACCACGTAGTGGTCTTCGAGCAAAAATATTGGCAACTTTTATCGCAGCTCCCGTAATATGGGGATTACTTACACAACTTCCAACATTCACTAAGCCACCTCGATCAAAATCACCTGGAAAACGGTCATATAAAGTTTTACCTTCTTCATCCTTAACAAGACCTATATCCATCGCTCCACAACCGCTTACTACGACAATATAGTTTCTCACTAAGAATTCCTCGGCCATTTTATATAATTCCTGGATTTCATGAGCATAACTAGCACATCCAATTATAGCAACAATTCCTGGAATTTCTCCTAAGACAATAGGAGCACCCACATTTCTAATTTCTGTGTCCATTATAGGTCCGCGACCCGCTCGACAATTGTATGTTTCATTTCTAATGTATTCTCTTCCAGCATATTGCAGTAATGTTAAAGGTGATACATTCTTCATACAATCTCCTTCACATCGTCCACATCCTAAACAATCATCAAAAACACTTGCTAATAATGAAAAGTCCCCATCCTTTACTAAATTCACTCCTTCTACTAATGGTAAATCATTAGGGCAATTTCTTTGGCAATTTCCACATCCATTACAATTCATAGCCATGTCAATGCAACCTTGTTCATCAGGAATACCGCTTTTCGCATTTCTAATTGGTTTTACTTTTACCGCTGTTTCTGCAGCAACCTCTCCAGCTTTAATAGGATCTAATATAAGGACACCGGGTACTTTTCCACTGACTAGATCATCAACAATTTCATTCACAGGATCAGCAGTTCTATCCGGAAGGCCTCCCATAATTTTTTCATTAGTCGCAATATAAGGAGCACCAATCAATTGAGCTTGTTCAAAAGATCTTAGATTTACACATTGTTCGTCAACCATGACTACATCTGGTATCCCAGATCGGATAACATGAAGTTGCCTTGACATCGAACCTACAATTTTTGCACCATCATAATATCTGGTTAAATCATGGGCAGTACAACAAATAGCACCCACATCAACTTTATCTTCAATACCTTTTTCTCTTATATAATCAACTAATTCAACTCCAGGTGCAACATTATGACCAATCATCAAAATCACTGCTTTATTTGTATCAAGTGTTCCCATACCAAGCTCTACTATAGGGACATCAGGATCACCCATAGGAAACCCATATGCCGCAATTTGAACGGCATCAGAAATTTCCATCCCTACAGAATCCGCTAAACCCGCTAAAAAGCTCTTTGATTCATAATCTAAATAATTAGATTCTTGACCTGTATGACCTGCAGCAAGTAAGTGAGTAATTGTGAAATGAACCCATTCCATAGCTGTTTCTAAATCTTCTAAGGTTTCTGGCTTCATACCTACAACTAACCTAGTATGAGGCATTTCAACAGCTATATTATTACCAAAATTAATAGGAACATTGCCATATTTCTCTTTTAACCAATGTAGTAAATGATCACCATGAGCACTATGACAAGCAGCACCTATACAACAAGCAATCTCCACAATTCTAGATTGCTGGGTTTCCATGTTAATTCCGCAAGCACCAGTCCGTCCTTTAGAGAGATTACACTTCCCATAAGTACATAGGCAACACATATCGCAAATTGGCATATAGAATGGCTTGTATCTTTCCATAAGCTTGAAAAACCAATTTCTTAATGTAGGAATGTGTGGCATTGGATGTGGCCCCATTGGTTCCCATTCGGTTTCGTCTCCATAGGATACTTTACCAGTTGTGAGTTCAAATCCTTTAATGGTGCCAAGTGGACCCTTGTATTCATCAATTTTTACTTTTGCTCCTCTTTTTTCCAAAGGTTTCTCACATCAATTTTCATTTTATTTTTTAATTAGTTAAAATAATAAGTATTTTTATCTTTGAGTGTATTTTAAATTTATTTTAGAAATATATTTCTACAAAAAAGAGACATTTAGAGATTTAAAAGTTAATGTTTATAATCAAAAACCCAAAATAGAATATATGTTAAGCAAAAAAAGTGTGAAATTTCATACAAGGATAATTTTGGTAATTGAAATAGTTATTTAAAGTGTAGATAAAAATTCACTCACAGATTCTTCAGAATCCACTAGATTATCCTCAATTTCTCCTCCGATGAATTCAAATTTAAATACACATTTTTCATTTCCTAAAAGAACACATTCAATTTCTTCAACATCAACATCAATTTTTAGAGTCTCGAACATGCCACTCAAAAGCCCTTGATAAAGCAAACATAAGTTTTTTGCCATAATGTTATCTTTTTCCTCAGAAGCTAAAGATTGTCCCACTTTAATTAAAATATGATCTTTTTTGAAGAACCCTACTAATTCTCCAAATCCCATAAGTTCTAATGCTTCAAGGTTTCCAAGAACGACTTCTTTTTTTGTTGCCATAGTTTCTGTACCCCAATCTTTATTATAGAAGAATTTTTCCATATAATTTCGTCCAATAGTTTTACCTACCCAAACAAGAATATCATCTGCATTTGTTCCGGCAAATTCTGAGAATTCAATTAATTCAATAGGTCTTAACATTAATAAACGCATATCTTTCTTTTTATCACCGAAAAATATTTGGCCTGTCTTCTCATCAATCATAACTTGTAGTTCTTTTTTTAGCCTTTTAGACATTAGTTATCCCTAATTTATATTTAAAGAGAATATTTAGTTTTTATTTTATATAATAGAAATTTAAACTGCTAGATATTTAAATTTAATGTTTAGTACAAGAAAACTCAGTAACTTTTCAAGATTGAGAGTTTTATTGTTTAATTGTCAATTTTAAATTACGATTTAGGAAGAGAGCAAATCAAAAATTGCTGGAATTACATTATCAATATTAAAATTGGTTTTTACTGATGTGAATAAGAAATCCCATTTTCGATTTTTTAATTTGTTAAAATCATAAAATTTTGAAAGTTCTTCATTTAATTTTAATAGCTGGTTTTCCAAATTTTCTTTAGAAAACTTGATTAAATCAGTTTTATTTCCCAAAATAAGAAGAGGGATTCCATTTAATTCATCCTTATTTAATACATTCCAAAACTCACTTCTTGACTCCTGAAATCTTCTTTGATTTGCAATGTCGATCATATAGATAATAATGTTAGATTCCTGAATCCCAATCAGCCATTTTGGTCTAAAAGTTCTCTGCCCAGGCATATCCCAAACAGCTAACAATCCTTTTTCTTCTACAGGAAGATATTCAATGTTAAATTTACGAGTTGGAGTGAAGTAATTATCATTGAATTCGCCAGTTTTTAGACGTCTAACTAAACTTGTTTTCCCAACTTCATCAATCCCAAATAAGAAAACCTTGAAAAACGTTTCGCTTTGAAAATAATATTCAAATTCGGTAGTTTTTTCAATTACCTCATCTCCAAACCTTCGAATATCAATAAACATAGAAATTAATAAATTATCTATCTCGATTTCATCATCAAAGGAATATCCATTCCCATTATTCAAAAGCTCATTTAATAATTCTTTAAATATTTCTCTATAGTCATAGGGATTATCATCATTTTCAAAAATTAGACCTATGATAATTTTTCCATTAATACAACAAGTATATATATTTAAATCATTAAGAAATTGAGCAACAGGCTCATCAATGGCATGTTTTGAATTTAATTGTTGAAAGCAATTTTCATTCTCATGCTTTTTTATAATTTTATTAACAAGTAGTTTATCGTCGATACTAATAATTTCATTAGGATAACAAAAGATATTAAGATCTACTAAATCTCGAATTTTATTCCCTTTAAACAAGAAGATATTATGTAACAATTATACTTCCAGAAATCTTAATTCCTATATGTTTGAAAATAAAAATAACTTAAAAAACGTTTGGAATCTTGCTGATTTTAGTTCTTTTTAAAGTTTTCGGTTTAATTTATAAACGACAATCACCCAATTGTCATTCATAAAGGAAACTAA
>JBHLPN010000051.1:9371-11955 GCA_048939445.1 Promethearchaeota archaeon
CTTCAATCAGATCTTCACTTGGTTCTTCAATCGATTCTGGTTCTTCAATCAGATCTTCACTTGGTTCTTCAATCGATTCTGGTTCTTCAATCAGATTTTCACTTGGTTCTTCAATCGATTCTAGTTCTGGTTCTTCAATTAGGTCTTCACTTAAATCTGTTTCTAGTTTAGCATCTGCAGGGGTTCCACAAACAGGGCATTTGCTCCATCCAGGTCTTAAACTATAACCACATTTAACACAGTCTTTCATACTTTCATCTACTTCCCATTCGGGTATATCTAAGCCTCCTTGTCTTTTTTTTGCTAATTCTTGTAATTCTTCTTCAGTCCAAACTTCCATTCCTTCTGGTATTCCAGTTCCTCGCTCAGTTTCGAATTTAGATAATTCTTCCTCCGTCCAGGTGGGCATATCTGGTTGAGAAGTCATTCTTTTTTGTGCTTCTTCTGCTAATTCTTCAGCAGTCCATGTTTTAAGTTCTTGACCTGCAGGGGTTCTAACTCCACCAGGTTGTTGAGGCGCTACCTGCGCAGTTACTTGGGGTTGTTGGGATGGAACATTACAACATTCAGCAGAAAATCTTAAAAGTGCTTCAAAACACCTTGAATATTGATTAGGATCTTTACCTTCGTCAGCTACTAAAATTAAAGTAGTTTTATCGGCATTTTGTGGTACAGCAATACTACATACGGCAATATCTGAAGCGAGTCGTTCTGATTCGATACCAGAAGTAATCTTTCCCATTGAGTTCATTAATTCATTATCCTTCATTAAGAAATCGCATATTGGATCGCCATGTCTTTGATAACCTTCATGATATTTTGCCAGATGGTTTCTTGTCATAGTGGAATCTAAAGTGTTAATTATGGCACTTACATAAGAATATATTTGGGACTTAGGCTCCTTTATAGAATCATCGAGTTCATAACCTCCTAAATCGACAGTTCCCATTATAGGAGCAAATAAGGGTTTCTCATTTTGCATTTTCCCAAAAATTGTTGGTCTCAAAATGACACATTTAATTTCTCCATAATATGCAATTGCATTATCTAAAAGTTCTACTTTCTTATCAAATATTATGCGAGGAATAGTTCGGAACAATACATCAACCCAAGGCATCTCTTTTACAGGAATTATAGCGACACATGTTCTTTCAATTAAATCTTTTAACTTTTTTACATAATTCTTTAATTCTTTCCTTATATCTTCATATTCTTCGTTTTCTAATTCCTCGTTTGCTTTCTTCTCGAGTTCTTTAAATTTTTCTTCATTTATTTTTAAGTTTCCTCCAAATGATTTGACTTGCCCTACAATATTATCTTTCATAATTGTGGTTGCCTTCTCAATTATTTCTTTCTGAAAATTAGAAAGTTCTTGATCTTCAGACGAAACTAAGTATTCAGCAGGATCAAATTCTAACTTGTTTACAAACACTTGAAAAAGCTTTTTTAAAACAGTATCTGACAATTCCTTTCCCTTTTTTTCCTTAATATTTTTAATTAAAAGATAATGGAATGTATATAAAAATTTATTTGAATTAAGCTTAATATATAGGAAATAAAGAATATTTGTCTTTAGTGATTCATAAAACCTATTTAAAATAATTCAGAATTATGAAAAAATCAGACAATAGCATTAATGTATGTTTTATTTCCACTATACCCAAACTAGTGAGAGAATACCTAATTGAAAAATTAAAACCTTTGAATAACGTTCAAATTATCTTTCGAAAAGATAAATCAGTAGAAGCCCTATTAAAGCTTGTTCCTTCAGCAGATATTTTGATTGGGTGGCGTCCAACTAAAGAAATTTTAGCAAATACTCCTAAGCTTAAGTTATTTATAAATCCTGGTGCCGGAATTCATCATCTTATAGACCTTTTTCGTGAAATTAATAAAGAACGGAAGGTCCTTCTAATTAATGGTCATGGAAATTCTTATTTTGTTGCTCAACACACCGTAGCGCTTCTATTGACGCTAATGAATAAAATAATTTCTCATCATGATTGGATGCGACAAGGTAAATGGCGAACTGGAGATGAAGATGCTGCTTCAATTCCACTAAGATTCAAAAAAGTAGGATTGCTAGGCTATGGAGCAGTAAATCAAAAAGTTCACCAGTTCTTAAGTGGTTTTGATGTTGAATTTTCAATCTTAAGAAAACATTGGGAAAAACAAGAAACTCCATTGCCTACAAAGGCAAAGAAATATGAATTCTCTCAGCTCCACCAGTTTCTTAATAACAATGATATCATTATAATTGCTATCCCTGTAACTACATTAACTAAGAATTTGATAAAAAAATATGAACTGGAACTTCTAGGTCCAGATGGCTTATTAATAAATGTCAGTAGAGGGGAAATTATTGATGAGGAAAGTTTATTCAATGCATTGCAAGATAAGGTTATACAAGGCGCTGCGATTGATGTTTGGTATAACTATAATCCAGAAAGTAATGAAGAAGGAAAAAAATATCCATTTAACTTTCCTTTTCATACTCTAGATAATATTATACTCTCACCTCACAGAGGATATTCGCCATTTAATGATCTATTAAGATGGAATGAAGTAATAGAGAATATTACCA
>JBHLPN010000051.1:12055-13296 GCA_048939445.1 Promethearchaeota archaeon
TATTAGATAAAATAATTTTAATAGAAAATTCATATAAATTAAAAATTTTGTGCTGTAAAGTGTGTTGAAATAAAAATTTGTTCAATTATTTTATTATTTAAATTAAGGATGTGTTAATGATTATTTAAGTAAATAAAATTTGTTTATAATATTTCTTGATTTTTTTAATTTTTTTTAATTTTGATTTGAATTGAAATAAAATTTTTTTATTTAATTTATATATGAAAATGAACTCTAAAAATGTCATTAAATTTGAGGCATACAGCAGTATTTTAAAAATAAATATATTAATAAACTATTTGGAATATTTAAGACATGACAAAATAGTATTACTTTAAAAGTATTAATCCGATAAAAAAAAACATTTATATATTAATGTGTAATAATAAACTTATAAAAAAATAAGTGGTTTAAGGCGGTAGTTTTAAAAAACACTTTAGTTCATTTGCCGATTTTTAAATTTGGCATGTTTAAGAATTATTATGGTGAAATAAAATGAAAATTGTAACTGTTAACATTCCTGAATCCTATCTAGATAGTATAGAAAAGTTAGTGGGGGAAAGTGGGCTATATCCATCTAGATCCGAGCTAATTAGAGTAGCTGTTCGAGATTTTCTTCTCAGAGAGTTAAAAATGGCTAATAATATGGCTAAATATAATGAAGCAGAAATCGAAGATTTCGATGATGAGCATTATGTAAGAGTACCAGTTGAACGGCTGAATGAAAATGATGAACCAGTTCGTGAGTTTAAAACTTATAAGATTATTAAAAAGTTAGAATATTAAATTAATTATACATTCAACTCATCATAAGATACTTCTAAGTGAGTTATAAAAAGTTCTTTTCATTTTTTTTTTCTATTTTTTTGAGAATTAATTGATCCTCTAAATTCCATAATTAAGTAAGAAATAAATAAAATTGAAATAATAATAATAAATCTAAAGTAAAAATGATTAAAGGTAATTTTTATTTCTGGTAAACTAGAAAGTCCAAATTATTATGCTCCTAGATTCATGGAATGGGGTATAATTAATAAAGAGAATTTTGAGGGAAAAACTACATATGATGTTCCAATTAAAAGATGGGACCCTCTATCGACCGTGACTATACGTTCTAAGGATTTTGGCTTAAGAAAAGAGAGAGCAAGATATTATGGGCATTACTCTTATATATCTCCTATTAGGGGAGAACGACCTAAAGGATTTAAAACAATAGAAGAAGAAAAGCAATTCTATGATTG
>JBHLPN010000291.1:0-4147 GCA_048939445.1 Promethearchaeota archaeon
CCTAAAATTAGACTTCCCGGAGCTGCTGGTATTCTTGATTTTAGCATGTTTTATTCTCGCGGTTCTTTTCTTTATACTCCAAGACATGATAAAAGAACATTTGTACCAACAGAAGATATCTCTTTCATCTCAGGTGTTGGATTTCCAAATGGAAAGCCTTCTATATGTGGTGGTTCAGGTCCCCAATGTGTAATTACTAACTTAGCATATTTGGATTTTGATAATGAGACAAAAAGTATGAGGTTAAATTCAATTCATCCTAGTATTGACCTTGAAACTGTAAAAAAATCCACAGGATTCGAATTGTTAATACCTAAAAATCTAATAGAAACTACACCTCCTACAAAAAAAGAGCTTGAATTATTAAGAAATAAGGTTGATCCATTAAATATTAGAAAGTTAGAAGTTCTTTCAGGCATTGAACGAGAAGAGCTATTAGATGATATAATTCGAAAAGAATTAGCAAAGCAAAATAAATTTCCAAAATTACTTATTAATTAAATTGTATGTTTTTAAAAAAAAAAATTGTTAGGGAAAAAGTTACAATAGAAAACGCTACTTTCTTCTTATTTTTTTATTCTTTTGATTATAAAAAGGCTTATAGCCAGGATAGCTCCTATAATGCTCCAGATTATTGCGGTCCACAGCCAGACTATTGTATAACCGGGCAAGAAAGGATAAAAGATCCATAGAAGCACTAAAATAACAGCCCAAATAGTCGCAATTATTTTTTCATTTCTCTTACTCTCGCTCATGAAAAAAATACTACCTACAACACCGCCAATTATACTCCAAATTATCGCTAACCACATCCAAAAAAATATATCCCCGGGATAGTAAGGGTAGGTAACCCACAAAAATATTAAAATAACTAACCAAATAATTCCAAATATCTTTTTTACTTTTTCGATATCCACCATTATTTGTATCACCAAATTATTAATATTAATGTATTACGTTTCATTTTATATAAATTTGATAACCTAAGGTGATTACTCCTTAAAGGTTATTTTAAAATCAGAGAGTAAGATATTTGATGAAATTATTCAGAAATAAATAATAAGACAAAATAAGCTCTCAAACTGCTGAATTCATAATTATTAAAAAATTCATAATTTTGGGTATAATTCTATTTTTCGACCTTTCTGTTTAAAACGTATTAAATTATTCTCAGATAATTTGTCAATATGATATTTAACAGTATTCCGAGCTAGATTGATTTTCTGAGAAATTTCTGAAGATGAAATTCCCGGATTTTTTTGTATTAATTCTAAAATTTTTGAAGTAGTTTCCGATTTCATTGGTTGCGTTTTAAAAGTTTCAATTGATTCAATTGAAGATGTAATTGGAAAATAAATAGTATATTGCCCATGTTTTTCTTTTTTTACAATACGGTACTTTAATAAAACATCTAAATGCCATTGTAATTGTCCTTTTTGGAGATCGCAATTTCGTAACAATTCATTTTGATGTATCCCTGGATTATTAAGAATTTGCTTTAATATATTCAAACGATTTTCATTTTCAAAAATATCCTTAAGACTTAAATAAGATTTTCCCTTTTGAAAAAATGGCCTTCTTATAAAATAACCACGATATTCTTTTATGGAAAGTACTTCAAAAATTGATAATACTATGATAGTTGCTATTAAAATAGAAACCAGAATTATTCCCAATATAATATCATCAATAGGCCCGAAAAAGTCATCCAAAGATTCTATTAATTGATATAGAACAACTGATAGTAAAACAAGAGAAAAAATTATAAGAGTAAGTTTTAAATAAGAAAAATAAGAAAATTTTTTAGTTGTTTTTTTATTATTCAAAATCTCCAAACCATTTGAAATTTATTCTTTATCAATTTTATTTCTTTTTAATTTTAAGAATGGAAACATAAAAGATACATGATTTGCATAATCTATAAATTCATCTCCATATTTAGCTTTTAATGCAAAATCTTCAATCTTAGCTAAAATGATATATGCCAATACCTCTCCAAGCCAAATTAAAAACATAAAAGTATAAACATCTATATTCAAATTAATATTGATAATAGGGCTGGTTCGAAAAACAATTAAAGTCATACCAAAAGTCATGATAATTAAAGCAATATATTGAGGGTGCCTTACATATTTATATGGTCCAGTTTGAATTAATTGATTTCTGTGGGTTAATTGATAAATTAGAGAGGATATATAAAATAAAAATCCTAATAGCGTGATATATATCTCATAGCTACTAAATATAAATACCAGATCCGACATTAGAATTCCAGGATTTTGAAAAAAGAATACTAGATATGTGATTAATGGAACACTCATAATACCAAACCATATGGTAGTGCATGGTACATATTGGAAAAAAGGGATTAACATTGAAGAAATACTCGTAGCAACCGAACTTATTTTACTTTTTTTTTTATCTCCTTTAAGGTTCATGTGTTATTACCTTCTAATTTTTAGGATTCTTTAAATTAAAAGAAAAAATTCTGCTTAAAAATGTTTAAGGTGCACTTTTCGAACAATTAAAAAGTTCTCAAATTGCATCAAAATTTCAAATAATTTATGACAAGAAGACTTTTTGCTTTTCAGGAATAAGACAAGTAAAAAATTTTAACTGTTTGAATATTTTCCTAATAAGTCCTGCTTTCTGTATTTTAAACTATCAAATTCGTAATTCTGTTCAAAAAAGAAATCAAAAGGATCCCTAACATCATCTAATAAAGGTTTTGAATAAAGATTATTATACATATACTTACCTTTTGCTGTTATTTCCAGATATTCATTATTTATTTGGATTAAGAAACCTTGATCAATAAGATTATTAATTACGAAACCAATACCTTTTTCTATAAATAAGTATATCCCAAAATGGGAGAAATCCGTATAAATTTCATCTCCTTTTTCCAATGAATCTTTAAATAACATATTCAATTGCTCTTTAGTAAAATCTCTTTGTTTATTATCAAAAAGAACAGCGAATATCCATTTTATAATATATTCATTAAAATTTTCTTCGTAAGCCATTTGAAATCTTTCAAATTCAATATCTTCTTCTTTACCTACTATAAATTCTTTGAAAATTTCAATGATTTCTCTAAATATAAAGAAGCAAATGATTAGAGCTATAATTGGGTCTAAATAAAAAAGAAATGAAGCACCTATATTTCTTCCAAAATCAGAAAACAAAGAACCTATTATTATGCCAATAGAAATATATATATTAACTTTTGAATCTATAGCACTTGCTACTAAGGATGAATTCCTACTTTTTTTTCCAACAAAATTCTTCAATGCTCTCATATATGTATTTAAAAAAACTGAAGTTATAGCTATAATAATGATTATCAATGAATTTGAAATCGGCTGAGGTCCAAGTATTAAGGACTCAATTGAACTATATAAAAGGGAAATTCCTGCAAAAGTCATTAAACTAATTAAAAGAACATTAGCAAGTTTTTCTTTACTGTATTTAATACCTATCCCAATTAATATTACAGCAACACAATCAAGTAGATTCTCTAAACCCTCCGCCATTAAGGATTCAGAGTTAAATAAACCAATAAATATTTTAAGAAGACTTAATATAAATAGTCCGATAAACGACCTTATAAGAACACTATTACTAGTTAATATCTTGTTAAATTTACTGACTTGGTTTTTTAGTGTTGCATTCCAAATTTTTTCTTGTTTTTGCCCCTCAAGATTTAATTTAACTTCATCATCCTTTATATCAGCCAAGCGAAGCCCACATAGATGATATATACTAGAAGCAGAAGTTTCATCGTCAAAATACACATTTGGTATAAAAATGTTAAATGTACTTTTTATTCGGTTTTTCAATTCCAAAAAAGGTATGCTCTCTTGGTTTGCTTTTTTTAAATGTTCCATGGATGCATACTCGATTCTATTTATTGGGAATAATTTCGATTTTCTCCTATGGAATGCTACAGCAATAATTCTAATAAGAGGATTGATGGAGAATAGTGTTAGGATACTTATTGCTAAGAAAAATATAAAAGTGCTAAGAGGATTAAATCCGAGGAATGATCCACCAGTTGCTAAGAAATCTGAAATAAAAAATAATTGTACATAAAGAAAAATAAGTCCAAATAATATCCAAGGAGTTAACAAATATCTAACAACTT
>JBHLPN010000052.1:0-13196 GCA_048939445.1 Promethearchaeota archaeon
TGCTATTATATAATTCTTTTAAAGGTTTTAATTTTATAGTTCTATAAAAAACAAGGGGATAATTATGAATCAAAGCATAATTCTTATAAATAATTGATATAATTTCTTTTAAAATACTATAATCAAATATTGTGTCGCCTGGGATTACTAAATAGTTATTGCTCCTCATGAAGAAGGTTTTATTCTTAGTTATGGATAAGAAGGAATATAATGAACCTAATTTATACTGATTTTCAGTATCTATTATTATCATTTTATCTTGTAAAATATGATGTTTTTTTTTTAGTTTTGATATGAACTCATGAATGGTATTTCCTAAATAACCAATAATTATAGCAATTTGCTTAATTTCAAAATTGATTAAATTATTAATAGTATGATGGAGAATTGAAATATCATTTAATGATTTTATTTTTATTAATGGTTTTGGTATGGTTTTGGTAATTTCTTTAAGTCTAGTTCCCTCTCCAGCACATAAAATAACAATAGATAGTTTTTCCTTAACATCATTCTTTAGTAGTGACAATTCTATTACCATCCATATCTAATACAATTGTATGCTCTTCTTGAGCCACAGGTTCTTTTGTTTTTTCTACTAAAATATGATATTTATCTATAACTTTTTTACCTACAAAAAATTCAAGAGTTCTTTGTATTTTATTTTTAGGTATAAGATTATTTTTTTCTATCCATCGTGGGGAAAAGGGAAGGTGTTTAAAATCTTTCTCAATTTTATTCATATAAGCTAAATGTTCATAAGACATATTTTTTTTAACTTTTTTTATAAAGCGAAAGATATAATAAGGTTTTCCGTTCTCTACTTTTCCTATTCCAGATGTAGCAAAAGGTTCACATGCATATGCATCTCCAGGTTTTAATATTTGATTATGCATTTTTTCTTTATAATTTGGGATAAAAGGTCCAGCATGTAAATTGTATTGCTTTAATTCATGACCACCTAAGTTTGTGATTGGTCGTAATCCTCGATTTATAATCTTTTCAGCAATTACTTCCCCAAGTTCATATAATTTAACACCTGGATAAAATTTTTCAATAGCTGCTTCAAGTGCTTCTTTAGCAGCTTCTATATAATTTTGAAGTTTAGGATCTTCATCTATATTAATCGTAAATGCAGAATCAGCAATATATCCATTATAATGTGCACCAATATCTATTTTTAATAACCCTTTTTCTGGAATTTTAGTTTGATCATCAATAGGAGGACTATAATGAGCAGCAATTTCATTTATGGACATATTAATTGGAAATGAAAGTTTGCATCCACTTTTGATTATCTCAGCTTCACATTTATCAGCAATCTCCAAAAAATGCATTTCTGGTTTTATTAACTTTTTTGCTAGTTTCTTGGCAGCAATTACTCCCTTTCCTGCTTTGATATAATCTTGAATATAATCATCAATCATTTTTTCTCAATGTTTTAGTTTTATTGGATTTAAGGAGTTAATCGATCAGGAGTTCTAGGATACATTACGACCTCCCGGATATCATCTAATCCGGATAAAATAGTTAACCATCGATCAATACCTAATCCAAAACCTGCATGTGGTGGCATTCCATAATCAAAAGCATTAAGATGGGAAGTAAATGCAAGTGGGTTAAGTCCATTTTCTTCAAGTGCTTTTACTAATTGCTCTTTATTGTGAACTCTGGTACCTCCAGAAGTCAATTCTAACATTCCTTTTTGCAAGTCAAAGGATTCACTGTATTTTGGAATTTTTGAAGGCATTATATAAAAAGGTTTGATAGACATTGGCCAATGAGTAATATAATAATATTCAGTTAGTTCCTCTCCTAACTTTCTGTAAGCTTCAGTAGAAATGTCTTCTCCAAACTCAATATCGAATGAAAATTTACTATTAAGTAATTCAATTACTTCTTCATACTTATACCTTAGAAAAGGGATCTCCGGTGTAACTGTCTTTTCATCCACCTCTAAATATTTTAATGCTGGCATTTGATTCATTCTAATATCTTTAATGGCATTATGAACCATCTCCTCCAAGATTTTAAGAACATCTTCCATAGTTGAAAAAGCGATTTCTACATCTAAAGTAAAAATCTCACAGATATGTCTTTTTGTGCGACTCTTTTCAGCTCTAAAACAATCACTTATTTCAAAGACTCTCTCGTAAACTCCACTCAATTGTTCTTTATATAACTGGGCAGATTGAGTAAGAAATGCTTCTTTGTCAAAATATATAATAGGAAATAATTCAGTTCCTCCTTCTGTGGCGGAAGCTATAATTTTGGGGGTAGTTATTTCAGTAAAACTTCTTTCAAATAAAAATTTCCTAATAGATCTAAGTAATTCTCCTCTAATCTCAAAAATAGCTTGATTTTTAAGAGATCGTAAATCTAAAGCCCTATGATTTAATCTAAGATCCAATTCTGATATGGTTTCTCCTGTCATATCTATAGGAAGCTTATCAGGTGTTTTATTTAATATTTTTATTTTTGATGGGATAATCTCAATTCCTCCGGGAGCTTCATTGAATGCTTTAACAACTCCTTTTACCATTATACAGTATTGATATCCAACCTTCGCTTTTTCAAATAACTCATCAGAAACAGTTCCTTTTTTTAAAGTTAATTGACGTACTCCGTACTTGTCTTGGAGTGATATAAATCTTAAACCTCCTAAGTCTCGATAATTTCGAACCCATCCACCTAAAACAACTTCTTTGTTTACTAATTCTGGTGTGACATCTTTAGTAAAATGAGTTTTTCTCCAATCATCAAGATTATCCAATGACATTTTCATAGCAGCAATTAAAATTATTTAGAATATATTGATTAAAATTAAATTAAAAATAAAATTTTTGCCTTCCTATCTATAATTTATGGTAAATTTGAAATGGAAAGCGAAAAAGAAAATAAAAGATATTCTTTCAAATACAACTGAAACTAAACCTTTTCATATTCTTGATATTTATCCATCAATCAATATCGCCAATAAAATTGAACAACCTTGTCAAAATCTATTGATTTGGGGAGAAAACAAGGTAGTAATGAATTCCTTGTTAGATAAATTCAAGCATAAAATTTCTCTGATATATATTGATCCCCCGTTTGCTACAGGGGGAGATTTTAACTTAAAGATTCAAATAGGAGAGGTTGGAGAATACATTGATGATATAGCATATAGAGATAAGTGGAAAGAGGGTTTGGACACATACTTGGATTTTTTATATGAAAGACTTATTATAATGAAAGAATTGTTGATGAATAATGGATCTATTTATGTACATTTGGATTGGCATATATCCCATTATATAAAACTAATCATGGATGAGATATTTGGAAATGAAAATTTCAGGAATGAAATAATTTGGGCATATCCTGCTGCTTCAGTAAAAACAAGACGATTTTTTATGCGATCATATGATACTATTCTTTTCTATTCAAAATCGAATGATTATATCTTCAATGATGATCCTAGTATTTATATGGAATACTCAAATAGAGTTAAAAATGCTCTAAAGAAAGATGAGCATGGAGTATATTATTATCGAGGGGGCAGTCATAATGGAAAAAAACTATCTCGAAAGGTTTATGTTGAACAAGAGGGAATCTTCCCAAGGGATGTTTGGAACGATATCCCTTATATCAGGGCAAATACGCCAGAATATCAAGGCTTTTCTACCCAAAAACCAGAACGTCTTTTGAGAAGAATGATTTTAGCATCTACTAATGAAAATGATATTATAGCTGATTTTTTTTGTGGTTCAGGTACTTCGTTAGCTGTAGCAGAAAAACTAGGAAGGCGTTGGATTGGATGTGATTCAAATAAACATGCAATTCATATGACAAGGAAAAGACTTCTTAATTTAAGTAAGAGTAATGATCTTTTGAATTGGAAAAAAAAATACCAAAAAAACTCAGGATCCTTTAAAATCTTAACAACTGAAATAATGAATGAAATGAAATTTATTAATACGATATTCTTGAAAAATCCTGTTAATGGGGAAAAAAAACTCAATATGGAAGAAACTCCAGATTTAAGTATCAAGATTCACCAAAATGATAATAGAGTTGAGATAGAATTACTTGATTATAAAGTACCGTTTATAAATTTAATATCAGATAAAGTTAAAGAAAATGTAAAGGCATTTTCTGATTGGATTGATTATTGGGCTATTGACTTTAATTGTCAAAATGATGTTTTTAAAAACATGTGGTTTTCCTATAGAACTCCAAAAAATAGGATCATAACCTTAAAATCAGAATCGTATCAATATGATGAAACTGGTATTTATCAGTTATTAGTGAAGACAATTGATATTTTTGGCATTGAAATAATAAAAAAACAAGAAATTAACATTATTTTATAAATTCCCTAATTAGCATCGTTGCATAACTTCCTTTTTGAAGTGAGAATTCTATTTTGATTTTACACGTTCCAAGATTAAGATCATCATTTGTAAATTCTAAGATTTTTAACGATGTTGGTTTAGTTGTCATCGCTCTTATGGAACCTTTAAATTCTAGTCCCATAATTATGTTATTATTAAATATATTTTTATTAATGCCAATGTCTTTCGCAATTTCTTCAAATATTAATTTCATTAACGGAAATTCATCTAAATTTGTATTAATACCAATAATCGGAATTATTATTGCTGCATGATTTATGTTTAATGCCTTCCTTAAATAATTATCATAAGGATTCCCATAAATATATTTTACAGTTGTGATGTTTCCGTTATAGTCATCTAGTATACTTATAACATCACCCTTTATAGGTTTAAATAAAGGAAACCCTTTTTCAACTCTTTTTGATAACATTTTGTTAAATAAATATGATTGAAAAGAACTTATTAATAATTTTATTAAATCTGAGGGTAATGTATTGATACAACCCTCATAATCTTCTGAATTACTAATTAAATAGTTGATCATATTTCTCTCATACTTCAAACTTTTTGGAAAATTGTTGTATGCTTTTTCAAGATCTCCAGTATTTCTAAATTCTCTCCTGACATTTTTTGATTCGGATGATTCAGTTGAATATGTGGTTGATACGAATTCTTCAAATGCTTTCTTAAAATTACCTTCTAGAATATAATGACCTACTATATGGGAATTTGGTCTATAGTTTCCGAATCTTTGAAGCCCAAAATAGTTTGGAAATCCAAATTCATTTAAAAATTTAATATATTTGTCTATTTTATGTTTTAAACTTTTGCTAGATGTTATATTTCTTAGAACTACTATGAAATGATTTCCTAAATGACTTCCTAATTTAACTGGTTTTCTTGTTGGATGTATGCTTCTAATAAATATATCATTTATTTTTAATTTCCTTAATTTCTCAATATAATTTCCCTTGATGGAAACTTTTTGAACTGAAATGGAAAATTTATCTTTTAATCCAGAATAGCTAAATAGATTATAAGGAATGTTCAAAGATTTACTAATTTTTCTTATGGCTTCAAAAGTATCTCTATTAATTTTTATCAAATTGAAGGTTGTGAATTTATCTTTTAATTCCTTTGAAAATGGGGGTATTTTATAATCCTCTTTTATATGAAGAATTTTTCCATTATTATCAATTTCTCTTACAATAAAATCCTTAAAATTTTGCTTATATTCTCCCCTAATTCCTCCAATTTTATCTGTAGAATAAGTTTCAATTCCTACAAACTTTTCTACCTCTTTATCATCATTGGATACAAAAAAATAAGTATCTAATCCCTTTTCAGCCAATTTTATGTCCTACGCTTTTGATATTATAATAATTTTAAATCACCAGTTATTTTATCAATCTCTGTTGATAAAACAGGGCCTATACCAACCGCAGTTGTTGTACCTGGTGTTAGTTGAGTCAATCCCGCATCATTAACAATGAAATATAGAATTTTGTTAGATTCCAATTTAACTATTAATTCTTTTAGTTGATCCATACTATTTATTTTAAGAACAACCTTTTTCTGCCCTGAATTCTTCCAATTCTTCCATACTACTTTATTTTGGATTCGAACTAAATCAGAAGCGGATACGCTAGCATGACAAGACTGAGCACATTTTTTCCCGGTGCCCATTTTTAAATCTGTCCTTACCAAAATAACTTGTTTGTATTCTTCCACGATAGATCTATTAAATATTAAGAATTTAGTTAAATAAATCTTATTGATTATTGAAATTCTACTCTGATAATATTCCCTGTCAATTCGTAAATGAGTTCCTCAAGTTCCTCTTTTGTGAATAATAATTTTTCTCTATCATCCTCCCAAAGAACAGCTCTGAATTGAACATCTCCAGTAGCTAAAAATATTTCATTTAATGATACTAATTTACTTGGTGCAATTAATGCTTCCACTACTGGACGAGGTTTATTTGTTTTTTCAATAAAGATTATCTCATCAATTTCATAGGTTTCTTTAATCCATGTTATCAATTCGGGAGTTATTTTTAACTTATCATTCTTCCCAACTACCAATATAACTAAATCTTCATAATCAATAGCTTTATAGAAGGAAACATCTCTTAGAAAAGAAAATTGTTCTTCTTGTTCCTCTAGTTGAAGTAAATCCTTTGCCAAATCAATCTCAAATTCTGTTATTTCCCCAGCATCAAGTCTAGTTTGACAATTAGTACATAAAAAGCCAGAATTTATACATGTCTTATCTGCTGGAAGGATTTTCATTGGCGTTAAACCAGAATAAATATTTCACGTTTAGACTATTTCTAATATATCGTATTGATATATGATATTGCAATTGTTATCTATTAAAAATAGTTAATTAATTTTTGCATAAAGATTCTTAAATTTCATTTTCAAAAGGGATTATGCCAAAATTTTCAAGTCTTATACAAATTGAATAAAGATATGAGTATGTTTCTAATATTTTGAAATTTTTTGTAGATAATTAGAAGACAAAAATTATAATTCTATAATATCACAACTAATATTTCTTAATAATCTCTCTGCAGTCGCCGGATCTGTTTTATATGTATAAAGAATTTTCTTAGTTCTTAATTTTAACTTTACAACTTCTTTTAAACGTTTAACTCGACAATGAATTGCATAATCAGAAATCTCTAGAAACTGATTTTCATCAAAAATTTCTCTAGGCATATTAACTCAACTAATCTTACATAAAGTAAAGTATGAGTATATCTATTAATTATAGAATTTTAATTTTATCATATTTTACTATGCTTTAAACAAAAATTTTATTTTAAATCATGTGTTTTAGAAATTATTCTTATTTTCATAAAATCTGAGTACAATAATAAAAAGCTGAAAAAGAAGTAAAACTGAAGAAAATGCCGATTGACGATCCTATAAAGAGAAGAATAGCTAGATATCATTTATTGGAGAAAACTGTTTGTAGAAGATGCGGAGCTCTTAATCCACTTAGAGCAAAGAAATGCCGTAGATGCCATGGGAAAGATCTTCGTTTAAAGAGAAGGGAATTGACAAAATAATTTGATTTGTTTTTTTATTTGAATAAACCCTTTTTTTCTTAATTTAATAATCACTTTTTTTAAAGAATTCTTGTTATAGATTTCAAAATTCGTAAACTTTTTTAATTTTATGACTTAGAGATCTATATAAATAAAATAGTTATTCAAAAAAATTAATCACTAATTAAATTAATTTAACGTGAAAAATAATGGCACAATTAGGCGGAACACCCGTATTAATAATGAAAGAAGGTACGGAGAGACAACGCGGCAGAGATGCTATGCAAAATAACATTGCTGCTGCAATTGTTATCGCGGAAGCAGTTAGAACCTCATTAGGACCCCGAGGTATGGATAAAATGCTCGTAGACCAATTTGGTGATGTTGTTATCACTAATGATGGAGCCACCATTTTAAAGGAAATTGACGTGCAACATCCAGCTGCCAAAATGATGGTTGAAGTTGCAAAAACTCAAGATTCCGAAGTTGGTGATGGAACAACTACAAGTGTAATTCTTGCTGGAGAACTTCTAAAACGTGCGAAAAAGCTTCTTGAACAGAAAATTCATCCCACAGTAATTACTGAAGGGTTTCGAAAAGCTGCTGACAAAGCAATTGAAATTTTAGATAAAATGTCTATAAAAAGTGGAATTGAGGATGAAAAAGGATTAAAAGATGCAGCTATGACTTGTATGTCCAGTAAAATTGTCTCTGAATCAAAAGAGAAATTAGCTCAAATTTGTATGGACGCTATTAAAGCTATTGCTGAACAAACTGATGATGCTAACTGGATTGCTGATATTGAAAAAGTTCAAATTCAAAAGAAAGAAGGGGATTCAATTGATGACACTGGATTAATTAAGGGTATTATCTTAGATAAAGAAGTTGTAAGCCCTGGTATGCAGAAAAGTGTAAAAGACGCAAAAATTCTTCTCTTACAAAGTGCTATAGAAATTGAGAAAACAGAATTTGATAGTAAACTTCAAATCACAAGTCCAGAGCAAATTCAACAGTTTTTAGATGAAGAAGAGCATATGTTAAGAACTATGGTGGAAAAAATCGAAAAATCTGGAGCAACGGTAGTAATTTGCCAAAAAGGAATTGATGATATGGCTCAGCATTTTCTTTCTAAAGCAAATATCATGGCAGTAAGACGAGTTAAGAAATCTGATATTGAAAAACTCTCAAAAGCTACCGGTGGTACCATTTTTACAAATCTTGATGATATTGTCCCTGATAAACTTGGTTGGGCTGGCTTAGTTGAAGAACGAAAAATAATGAACGATTCATGGATTTTCATTGAAGAATGTAAAGATCCTAAATCTGTTGTAATACTTATAAGAGGTGGAACTGAACTTATTGTCGATGAAGTTGAGAGAGCTATTCATGATGCACTTTGTGTAATTAGGGATGTTGTGGAAGATCAAAAGCTTGTTGGTGGAGGAGGTGCTCCTGAATTAGAAACCGCAATTCAATTAAGAACATTTGCTTCTACTCTTGGTGGTCGCGAACAATTAGCAGTTGAAGTTTTTGCTGATTCACTAGATATCATCCCAAAAACCCTAGCTGAAAATGCTGGCCTAGACCAAATTGATACACTCATGAAATTAAGAGCTGCTCATCAACAAGGTAATAAATTTGCTGGACATGATTTAGATACTGGAGATGTTGTTAATGATATGGCAAAAGCAGGTGTAGTTGAACCAACTGTCGTAAAAGTTCAAGCAATTAAAAGCTCCACAGAAGCTACTTCAATGATTTTACGTATCGATGACGTTATTGCTAGTGCTAAAAGTGCAATGCCTCCCGGAATGCCGCCAGGAGGTCCTGGAGGTATGCCACCTGGGATGGGAGGTATGGGTGGTATGGGAGGTTATCCACCAGATATGTATTAAAAATTTTATTAGTTTTTTTTAACTTTATTTTTTCTTTCTATTTTGATTTTCAGTTATTTTAAAGTATTTATTATCGAATATCTAAACGCCTATACTTCACAATTTTATCCAATTCTTTGCTTTTTTGATAATCACTGTATTGATTGGGAGGAAGTCAATTATAAATATAACCTTAAATAAATATACTTTAATTTTTTTAAATCTTTTAATCCTAAAATTCGAAATCTTAAAAAATGAAAATAAACGATGTTGAAAAGTCAGAAAACGCATACATAGAAACGTTAGAAAAATATAAAGAATTAGCTGAGAAAAGTCCCGAAACCTATTTACCTAAAGTTGCGATGACACAGAATAACCTTGGTATATTATATTGGAAAGTGGGAAGGTATGAGGAAGCGGAACGCGCTTATCAAGAAGCGTTAGGAATAGTTAAGGAGTTAGCTAACAAGAATCCCGAAGCGTATAATCCCGCTGTTGCTTTAACGCAGAATAATTTTGGATTATTATATGCTGATTTAGGAAGGCTTGAGGAAACTGAACACGCCTATAAAGAAGCGTTGGAAATATATATAGAGTTAGCCAACAAGAATCCCGATGTGCATAAACCTAATGTTTCGATGATGCAGTATAACCTTGGCATATTATACTGGAAACTAGGAAGGTTTAAGGAAGCCGAACTTGCATATTTAGAAGCGTTACAAATAGATAAAGAGTTAGCAAAAAAGAATCCAGATGCGTATAAACATGTTGTTGCGATGACGCAGAAGAACCTTGGAAGATTATATGATGATATGGGAAGGTTTGAGGAAGCCGAACACGCATATGAAGAAGCGTTAGAAATAGAAGAGGAGTTAGTTAAAAAGAAATAAATTTCTTTAATATGATACAGCCAGGTTAATTTCTAGCAGATAATTAATTAATTCATTTATACGCGTGTTTAAAAAAAAAAGGATTTAATGAATTTCAACCACTTAGGTTTTTGTAATAGATTAGAAAAAATTGTTTTAATTTATTAGTTTTTTCTTATTTCTTCTTAAATACCATCCCACATTGGGAGCAAAAGATTGCTGCTTTATCATTCACTAAACCACAGAAAGAGCAATTAGTTATTTCTGGTTCTGGTGGTACTAATTCTTTTGGTTGTTCTTCTGGTTCACTCACTACTATTTCTTCTTCTGGTAAGATTTCTACTTCTTTTGGTATTTCCTCTAAAGAACTTGGTAGTTCTTCTAGTAAGACTTCTTCTACTGGTTTTTCTTCAAGGGTTGATATTACTTCTTCATCTTGTATGATTTCAACTTCTTCTGCATCTTCTATCGGTGCACTTATTATTTGTTCCTCTTCTTGTAAGGCTTCCACCTTTTCTGGCTGTTTTTCTGGCTCACTCACTTTAATTTCTTCAATGGGTAGGATTATTCTCATCAAATCTACTTCTGTTCTATTTATCTCTAAATTTGCCTTTTTAACGTCGTTTTCATTAATTAAGCGTTTATAAACCTCTTCACGTAACCTAATTGAATATTCTATTAGCTTATTTAGATATACATCCATAATTTCCCTTCTATTTTTTAGGTTTAGATTTTCAAGTGATTTAATGATTTCATCAATACCACTTAGGCTAATAATGAAATTTTCTCTATGTACTATTTCTCTAATTTTCTCTATTTCATTTTTAAATTTAGATCTTAACTGATAGATATTCAATGGCTTTTCTAATTCATCTTGTGCGACTTCTAACTTTTCTACTTCTGTTGGCATTTTTAATTCTGATTTAACTTCAGGCTGAAAGTCGATTTCCCTTATAGGTTTTTCAGTATATAAATAAACTTCTCTATATTTATCTAATAGAGAAACTTTCGTTTTTGGTCTAGATACTCTTTTTCTATAAACTCCCATCGCTGTACAGATACTTATGATGACAATAACAACAACAATTACTATTATTATAGTTTCAGGAGAGGGAGGGGGTTCAGTATAAATATATTCTACAATATCTTCATTATTACCGTTAAAATTGTTATTTGAAATTTCATTGAAATAACTATAATATAAATAAATACCAATATCATTATTGGTAATAATATTGAAACTGATTACATTGTTATCACTATTGGATAGATGTATTCCCCTATATGAGTTATCATTTATGTTGTTTGCCAAAATATTGTTTTCATCACTAGAAGATAAACGTATCCCTTCATTATTCTCCCATAAAGTATTATCGGTGATTGTATTATCATCACTATAGAATAACCATATTCCAGAATATGAATTATCATTTATGATATTTCCCGAAAGATTGTTTTCATAACTGTAATATAAATGAAATCCATAATCATTGTTATTTATGTTATTTGTCGAAAAAATATTAGAATCACTATACCTTAACTGTATCCCATAATAATTGTAGTTTACGGTGTTTCCTGATATGTTGTTATAATAACTATCCATTAAACGTATCCCATAATCATTGTCGTTTGCAGTGTTTCTCGAAACAGTGTTATCATGACTACTTTCTAAATATATACCAGTTATATCATTATTTTCTACATAATTTTCCACAATGTTATTATCATTTCCTGATAGCCAAATTCCCACTTCATTATTATAATTTGCTGTGTTTCCAGAGATATTGTTATAATTGCTAATCCATAAATCTATTCCATTCTCGTTATTACTATTTAAGGTGTTTTCTAAAATAGTATTATTATCACAATAAGCTAAGGATATCCCATAATTACCATTATTATTCGCAGTATTATTTGAGATTACGTTATTATCACTATAAGAAATTTCCATTCCGTAAGCATCATTATTAGTTGCGTTGTTATAAATTAGTTTTGAGTTATAAACATTCTCCAAGGAAATGCCTGCTTGAGATGCTTTTAAAACTGTACAATTTTGGATTATAAAATATTTGATAGAATTCTGTATTCTAATGCAATACTCGAAATTATTGTCAACATTAATATTTACATTTTCGATAATATAGGGATTAGCTATAGTTCCATTACCTCCTCCAAACCACGCCTCTCCCTCAGCCCATATCCAATTATTAATTCCCGTATCGTCAATTTCAATTGGAGATGTTAATTCCCAATATTTTGAAACTCTTAAAAAATCATTATCAGGATTAATTCTTTCGTTATTTTCTGAATTCTTATATCTATTTTTTGCGTTAAAATTGAGATCATAATGAATTACTGAAAATAAAGTGAAAGTGATTCCTACTGTTATTAAAATAAATAATTTTATTTTAGTAATTTTATTCATCATATCGTCTCCAAAAAGAAATAATCGTGCAAATAAAAAGATTATACAGTGGTATTTAATTTTTTAGTAGTGATTAGTTCTGAACTACAAGTAAATCTACAGAAATAAGTATTATTAACTATGTTTAATTGACTCTTCAAAAGAAGCATGCAACGTGTAAACCTATTTTTTATTCTTTTCACTTTTTTAGATCAAAAATATTAAATAACGAGCCATCTAAATAGTATTTAAAATAAAAGTACAGATCATATTTCAATAATAAAGGTTTTGATGATGAAATTTATAGATCTTTCAATTCCTATTATCAATACAGATGAAATGTTATTTGATCCCCCAATAACTCAACCAGAAATCACATATTCGACCCATAAGGTGGGTGCGGAAGAACTGAGTGGTTTATTCATGAAACTCAAACCTGAGGAACATTTACCTGATGGAAAAGGTCCAGCATCAGAAATGATTACTTTAAATACTCATAGTGGAACCCATATGGATGCCCCTTGGCATTTTGCTCCTAAACAAGATAGAGAAATTGGAGAAAGGAAAGCAATGACTATTGATGAATTCCCTTTAGAATGGGGTATCGGTCCTCTTATT
>JBHLPN010000292.1:0-4109 GCA_048939445.1 Promethearchaeota archaeon
AGCAAATTAATTTATCTCCTTTTTTGATCATGTCTCTTCCGTGATGTTGAGGAATAATATCTTTTGTTTGGCAATTGTTACATATTATCAACTTGGCTTTATTATCTAATTCCTCAGTAGAAATCTCTTTATATAGAAATTTGTACCTGAAAATTGTTAAACTATTGAGTAAAACCAATAGAGAAAACCCCATATCTCCGATTCCTACAGCTAACCAGAGAGTCATCAAACCTATAACCGTTAATATCGCGAAAGATACTTTAATAATAATAGAGGTCCAAATATTCTGTTTTATTTTTTTATTAGTTTTTTTGGCTAGATCGATGTAGGTAAGGATTTTCTTCAAATCATCACCAATAACGATGATATCTGCAGTTTCTAATGTAATGTCTGTGGCAGAGGCTCCAATTGCAATCCCTAAATCTGAGAGAGCTAGAGCAGGAGCATCATTAATACCATCACCAACCATAGCTACTCCTTTATATTGTTGTTTTAGATTTTTTATCTCCTCAAGTTTTTGGTCAGGTAAATGCTCACCATAAGCTTGATCGATGTCTAAACATGCCCCAATTGAATTACATACCTTTTGATTATCACCAGAAATTAAAACAGTTTCATAACCTCTTTTTTTTAAACCATTGATAAGAATTGGAGCAGATATTCTTAACACATCCCTAATTGAGATAATTCCTAATAAATGTTGTTGGTTTCCTAATAAAATTGGTATTGTTCCTGTATTTTCAATTTTATTAATATCATCAATGGGAAGTTCATAATTCAAATCTTCAATAAATTTTTGACTCCCTACATAGAACACCTCACCATTAATATATCCTTTTATCCCCTTTCCTTTTACAACCTCAAAATTGTTAACACCAAGAAAGGATAGCTCCATACCTTTTACCTGTTTAACAATAGTTTTTGCAATAGGATGTTCTGAAAAGGCTTCTAAACTGGCAGCAATACTGATTATATCAGATTTTTTAGCTCCATTATACGTAAATATATCAAAGATCTTCAGATTGCCCTCGGTTAGGGTACCTGTCTTATCAAAGGCAAAAACTTCAATATCTTGAATTTTTTCTAGAAATTTATTCCCTTTAACTAGTATTCCTTCTCTAGCTTGCTTTGTTAAAGATGCTATGTTTGCTAATGGTGTGGATAATGTCAAAGCACATGGACATGAAACTACCAAAAGAACCAACCCTCGATAGAACCAATTATAGAAATCCAATCCAAATAAAGGCGGAATAATCATGACTAAAATTGATGATAAAAGGATAATTGGCGTGTAATATTTTGCAAATTTCTCGATAAATTTTTCGTGCTTGCTTTTGTTTTGCTGAGCAATTTTTACACTTTCTGCGATTTGAGCTACAATTGTGTTTGTACTCTCTCTTGTAACTTCAATATCTATGAAATTGTCAGAATTTAAGCTCGCAGCAAATACCTCATCACCTTCATTTTTAAAAACGGGAATTGATTCACCTGTTATTGCACTTTCATCTAAATAGGAATTTCCCTTTGTAATAATCCCATCTAATGGCACTTTCATACCTGGTTTTATTCCAATAATATCTCCTACTTTTACTTGTTTTGATGTAACATTTATATAACCGTTGTCCGTTTTTAGCAAAGCATCATCAGGAGCAAGTTCAAGTAGTTCTTTAATGGCATTTCTCGACTTATCCGTTGTTATTTCCTCTAACTTTTCAGCGATGGCATATAATAATAGTGCTGTGGCTCCTTCTTGGCCATGTAATATAAAAAATGAAGCAACACCAGCAATTAACATTAATATGTTTGCTGTGATTTTTTTTTGGCTTAAATCCTCAATTGCTTCCTTAGCTACTCCGGAACTTGAAAAAAGAATTGAAAGAATTGCTAGAAGTTGAGCGGTCAGAATTATTTCAAACAAAAATTCTAAAAATATTGAAATTCCAAGTAGAATTGCAGCAGGAATTATGAAATACCAGAAATTCTCTTCAAAAAAAGCCTTCTTTTCTACCTCTTCTTCTTCATCACAAATAGATGATGAACAGGTTATTGTAGTTATACTTTCTCACCTATGTAATGATTGTCTGTACTTCAATTAGAAATTAACATTTATTAACTATAAAAAAATGACTCTATACATGAACGTATTTAACGATTTTCCTAAAATATTTTTATTTTTAATAAATAGTAGAGTAGAATTGAGAATTACTGTTTTAGATAAAAGTGTTATTTACTGAAGAAATTGTAATCAGTAATTATGTTTAACTCATAAATGCCTGCAAATACTTGCGCCTCTGGAACAGAATTGCATTTTGCTCTTCTATATGAGCTAAATCCATATGATCAGATATACTAGCATTTGAAGCTTTAAGTTTTTCCCATTTCGTAAAGTTAATAGATAATTCAGATTGTTAATTGATTATTCGCCTCGCTATTAGATTTTGATCATATTTTTCTGCAATTTCATAAGCGAATGACCACACCTAAACCACTGTCCCTCCATTCTATATATTTTTTTTTTTAGTTTTTAAAATTTGCTTATTCTTCAATGTATTCGAAATATTAGCAAACCAGTTTCAAATTATTAAGATTTTCCTAAACTCATTCTTTTTTTCAGCAAACGTCTAATTTGCTCTTCTAAACCGGCTAACTCTATTCGGTTAGTAATTTTTGCTTTAGATTGTTTTAATCCTTCCCATTTATTTAGTTTCTTAGATAATTCCTCTTGTTCTTCTGAGATTTGCTTAGTTAAAAGATTTTGGTTATATTTTTCAGCAATATGGGCTGCTTGAGTTAATAATTGCTGAGTTTCTTCAAATTCGAACATTATTAACTTCAATTTGGCTTGCAATAAATATGTTTCTGTTAGCAGCCAATAGGAGTGCGAATTTTTAGCAGCATTCATTATTTGATTTACATAATCTTGTATCTCATCCAGTACTTTTAAATTACCGGTATTGCTTAGCTTAATTAGAAGCAACTCACATAAATGAAGTAGAGACCGTATAACAAATTCATAAAGCGTATCCTCATGCTCAAGAATTAACCTTAATATTTCTTCAGCTTTATCTCGATTGCGAGCTTGAGAACTAGATTTCAATATTAAAGCCTTATTAAGAAGATATTGTATATTTACAGATAATTTATCTTTCAATTTATCAGGCATTTTCTTCGATTCGAGAAGATATTGTTGTGCTTGTTTAAGATCGCCCTTTTCAACTAATATTTGAATTAAAGAATCGTAAAAAAAACCAGCTTTTTGTTTTAAACCCAATTTATTGTCTAGTACTAAACACTTTTCTAAGCACTCTAGAGCACGGTCCAACTCTCCTTTCTGCCTATAAGATTCCCCGAGATTATTAAGAATGATTGCCATCCTCTCTTTATTGTTAAATTCCTTGAAAATTGTTAGGCATTGCTCATTAAATAGTAAGCTACGATCTAGATCCCCTTTAAAATAATATATAGATCCCATATTTTTAAATCCTTCCGCAATATAGTATTTCCAATTGTTTTCCTTGGCAATAGCCAGACCTTGGTTCACATATTCTAAAGCACGGTCTAATTCACCCCCATCAATACCAATTCTCCATCCAAGTTTTAAAAGGGATTTGCAAACTTCCTTTGTAGCACCAAGCTTTTCTCGCAATGCTAAAACGCGTTCAAATTGCACTATTGCTAGATCAAAATTCTGATTTCGTTCATAAAACCATCCTTTAATATAAGCCATAGAAGCTTCTCTTTGCGGATTGCTTTTGGGTAATTCTCGTGATAGTATTTTTAATATATCTTCTCCCCGCTCAATGATTTCAGCAGCCTTTTCTAGTTCATAAAGGAAAATAAAAGCCTCGGCCATTATAAGTAAGGCATTAAAAGATAGAAAATTACTTCCTAAGTCTAAACTCTTTTTGTAAGTTTGTTGAGTAAGCTTGACAACTTTTTCATATAAACCCTGCTGAAAATAAAGTTCACTTTTAAGGAGATTGCATGATACTATCTCATAAAGAGTGTGCTCTTCTCTTTCTTCGAAATGTTTTAATAATTGAAGAGCTTCATCATGCTTGCCTTCATCAATGAATCTTTCTGCTCTTATTAATTCTTTAGGTTTTTCC
>JBHLPN010000053.1:0-13134 GCA_048939445.1 Promethearchaeota archaeon
AGTAGAAAAACGGTTTCGAAATAAAAATATTAATGATTATCTTTAATTTATATTATTTCCGCAAATAATTGTTTTGCCATAATATATGGTTTACTCTCACTAGGAAGATTTAAGAGATTTTCCCCGACAATATTCATTTCACTAAT
Organism: Promethearchaeota archaeon; assembly: GCA_048939445.1. Classification (GTDB taxonomy): domain Archaea; phylum Asgardarchaeota; class Lokiarchaeia; order Sigyniarchaeales; family SOKP01; genus Loki-b32. The sequence continues at coordinate 147 of JBHLPN010000053.1, forward strand.
TTCGTCACTGTTGTCAATAAATCCAAGGAGCTTTACATGATCTTCTTTAATTGATGAAACTTCTTTTTCTAAAATATCTCTTATGGAGTTTTCTGGGAACCTGTTACCGAGTATCCAGATATTTTCGAATTTTAACTCGACCTCTTTTGAGACTTCAAGAATGCGTTTCATGGTATGAATACCCATTTTGGAGGGATCTGAAACGATTACTAAGTCTGTAACAGTTTGACCTGTCTTCCGAGAAAAAAATTCCAGTCCCGCAGGAGCGTCAATGAGGACTACGTCATAATTTTTTGCTAATATGTCAATAATTCGTTTCAGGTAATTATTGATGCTACAATAGCAACCTTCTCCTTCTCCTCTACCCATTTCTAAGATATCGAAGTCATTCATTTCGATTAACGAATCGAAGACCTCGGATTCGACGATTTGATCCTTAGACACATCGAGAGGTATTAATCTCTTTTGGATTTTATGTTTAAACTCAGCCATTTTTCCACCTATGGTTTCTTTAAAATGGATTTCTTTACCTATGATGTCTCCAATATTTGCGTCGGGATCGGCATCAATTATGAGGATGTCGAGATCTTTAAATTTTTCTAGAAGATACTTCAGCATTAAGACTAGAAGAGTGGATTTCCCAACCCCTCCTTTTCCAGAAAATGAGATAATTTTTTTCATGAAAACTCAATTATAATAAGTGTTTATTTTTCAAGTAAAGATAATTGATTTTATGTTAAAAATTTAATATAAATAATTCAAAAGATTAAGGAGTAACCTTTAAAGAAATATGAATTATAAAAAGAGAGAAATTTATAAATAATAAACTGTGTTGTTTATAGTTCTTGACGATACACAGGAACAATTTTTGACGTAAATTCTTCTAAAGCATAGGGAAATTCTTCTTCACTCGATATTTTACCTAGTTCTAACATTATTTGCCTTGCTAATAACCAAAATGCTAAACCTAATGCTTTTTTACCTCGATTATTTGCAGGAATTGCAAGATCAATTCCATCGAGAGTATCATCAGTATCAAATAAGGCTACTACAGGAATTCGAGCTAATTTAGCTTCTCGCAAAATTACTTTATCTGCGTGAGGATCCACAATTACTACCACACTAGCATCCTTAATATATGTATCAATAATAGGATTTGTAAGTGAGCCTGGTATAAATCTAGATGTAACTGCCCTACAACCTAAAACTTCACAAAACCTTTTTACTGGTTCTTTCCCATATCGTCGGACTGAAGAAACGATAACTTTATCACTTCCTTCTTCCACATATTTACTCAAAAATTTTGCTGCAATTTTAAGTCGTTCATCAGTTTGGGTTAAATCAATAACGTATAATCCGTAATTTGTTTGTCTATAAATAAATCGTCGTGCATCTCCAGTTAATAATTTTGTACCAATATGTATACCACAACTCAAATAAAGCTGTTTTCTTTCCTCATCTTTATCGACAAATTCCTCTTTTACTTCAATGCCTGCTTTAATGTCTTCAGTATCCAATAAGTCAAGTTCTTCTTCAAGATCTAAGTCTTCTTCAAAATCTATCTCAAATTCATCACTAAAGTCTTTTATATCGTCATTCTTCTTTCCATCTTTAGTTTCTTCTGTTTTCTTTTTCTTTCGAGCCAAGATTGTAGCCTTAATTATTTTTCTCTGACGTAAATTAAATTAAAATATTTTGAAATCTAATGAATTCAAGAATATATAATTGAATTCATGATAACTTTAATATTTTTTTGTAAGAACTTAAGAACTAAACTATTAATATTGCAAAATGATTTTAATTATTATCATAATTCTTAGAATATAATTATTGCATAAGGTTTTTACCGTAAAGTGGTATAAATAATGACTTCCTATCGATTGGTTATTAGTATTATTGTTGGGGTCATACTTAGCTTTTTTTCGGCGTTTTTCTTTAATATGATGGTTATTCTTAATCAAATTGAATTATATGCCGGAAGCAATGTATTAAAAATAGCCGCATTATTAGTGGGAGCAAATTTTGATTTCGATATGATTTCCTTTATTACAGGATCTCCTTCCGTTCTCGGATTTTTTGCTCCAGAAATCTTAGCATGGATTTTTATTGGTTATATCTCAAGTACAATTGCCAAAGGTTTAAAGCGAGGTGTAATCGCAAGTGCATTGGTAGTTGTTATAGTTTTATTAGTTTGGATTATCTTAAGTATTTTTTCTGAAGTGGATTTAATGGCTTTATTCCAAGGAGATCAATTATTTGAGACATTGGGAGGCATAATTAGTGCTTTTATAGGAGTATTAATAGGAGGATCAGTTGGTGGATTAATAAGTGGCCCCTATGAGGAAATCTATTAAAAATTTTTACATAATTATTGTTCTTGGATTTTGACAATCTTTTTCTTTATTTTCATTGCTATGTATTTACTTTTTGAGATTATTGCTTTCTTACTTAATATAGCCCTAGATGGAATTTTGCACTATCTAAAACTTAAAGTTAATTGATTAATTATAAAAACTAATGGTCAATAAAGAAGAAATTTTACCCGATCGAGATTTTGCATTAGAATTATTAAAGAGATTGAAAATTCCGCTAGCAGTTAGACGCCATTCAGAAAAAGTTGCTGAAAAAGCTATAGAAATTGCCAGAAAAATAAAAAAGGCTAAAGTAGATATGAATCTAATTGAAATTGGTGCCTTATTGCATGATATTGGAAGAACCAAAATTCATAGTTTTAAACATGCTTTAATCGGAGGTAAAATATTGAAACAAAGAGGTTTTTCAGATAAACTTGCTAGAATCTGTGAAACTCATATTTTAGGCGGATTAGATAAAGAGGATGCTAAAAAAGTAGGTTTACCTGAAAAAGATTATTTACCTTTAACTTTAGAAGAAAAAATTATATGCTTAGCTGATAAACATATGGCAGGTACAAAAGAAGTGTCAATTCAAGAAAGATTTAATAGATGGTTTCAAAAGTATGGGAGAAGCAAGATATTATTAAAATCAAAAAAAAGAATTGAAAAAATCCAAAAAGAAATCGAGGAGTTAATGTAGTGAGTTATTTTAATAATTTCTTCTTTGATTGGTTAACTAGCTTCACATATTAGTTCTTGATTTTTACATAAAATTTCATAATCCCTATCTAAGGAAAGCATAACATTACGAACTATAACACATGCTTCTAATAATACTTGAGGGTCGACTTTATCTGGAGTGTCGGCCCTACTATGGGCATATTTACTACCATTTCTCGTAACAATATCTACTGAATCATATCCTCTTAGATGAAAAGGAACAGAATCAGAATGTGCTCCAGTAGATACATGAAATCCTTCAGTATTCACTTTCTCTTCAATTGTGGCTCTTTCCAAATATTTGCTAAGTAAAGGAGCAATTTTTTTTCGAGGCAAAACCCCATATGATTTTAAATATTCTACTTGATTCCTTGGTTCACAGATGCAGGAGATCATATCTAAATTAATTTGAAATGTTCTACCTTTTATAAATTCATCTTCATGATTGTTAACAAAAACTCTGGAACCCATTGTTCCTAGTTCTTCAGCAGAAAATTGGCAAAACCATATATTAAAGTTTTTAAGGGGATTTTGTTTAAAATAATTGCTTAATTCAAATACTACTGACATTCCAGAAGCATTGTCTAATGCTCCGGGTGATTGATTATGTGTATTTAAAAACAATAAGAGTATATTTGAAATTGATATTACAATAGTAAAAAACCATATCCCACCCCCTATTATCCATAGATCTATTTTTATTATTGTATAAATACTAATAAATAGTAATATAAAAAATCCTACAAGAAAAATACCGCTATATAACCATACTTTATAAAGAGTTACTCTCCAATATGTTTTAAAAGTTTGAGATTTTGAATCTAAATGAGCAGAAATTACGATATTTCCCGTAGTTTCTTCCGGTAGGTTTTTAGCTTCTATTTTTACAAAAACATTGGTTGCTGAGATCAACCTTCCATAATATTCTCCCCAAAAACCAGTAAATTCAGGATGTTTTAAGCCTTTGATAATTAAAAAAACAATAACAATCATTATTCCACCTATGAGAATCGTAATATATAAATTGATATAAGTAAACATTAAGATAAACAAAGAAAAGGTTAAATTAATAACCATAATTAGCTTTATGAGGGTGGTAGAATAAAAATCAGAAAACTCAAAAGGTTCTTTTTGGATTTGAACGTCTGTAAATCCAATATCTTGAAAACTTTTTATTGTTAATTCAACAGCTTTCTTTTCTCCACTTGTTCCAGCAAGACGGGGAAAGCTAAAATTCTTAACATAATTATATAGACTTTTTAAATTAAACGATTGATCTTGTCTAGAATGTCCTTCTCTCACTATTATCAAAAACTAAGCATTTGAATTTTAATTAAATTAACTCTATTTTTAATATAAAATTGAAAATAAATTTTTTATTATTTATTTCAATAATTTAACTCAGATTTTTTAATTTATTAATAACAATCTTTTGAATTTTCTCTTGGACAATTTCGATAATATCATCTGAGCTAATTACATGATATCCTTCTTGTTTTGCGCGTGATAGATAAAGATTTCGTACTTTATCTAAAAATGAAGTATCCTCAAATTTTTCCAAATCTTCATTCTCTTTTCTTGCTAATGCTACTTTTGGGTTTATATCCAAAATTATTGTAATGTCAGGTAAACCTACAAATTTGTTTATTTCTTTAACCCAGTCAACGGATATGTTATCAGATTGCACCGATTGATATACTATCGAAGATTCTAAATATCGATCAGAAATAACAACATAATCCTGTTCTAATTTATCTTTAATTTCCTTTTTATAATGAAGATCTCTATCTGCTGCAAATAACAAAGCATCTGTTGTAGAGGGTACATTTTTGTCTTTTAAATATTTCCTGACTAATTTACCAATGTCGCTTTCAGACGGTTCCATTGTTAGATGAACCTTGAAACCCTTACTTTCTAAAAAACCTTTAAGGAGATGACTGTGAGTGCTTGTACCAGATCCATCAATCCCTTCTAATGCGATAAAGAAAGACTCTTGCTTCAAGTTAATTCGAAAAATAAATTTTTTTTTTAATGAAATTTCAACTTAGATTTAGTAAATAATTATCAATAAGGACTTATTTTTTATATCTTTAATTACCTTAGATTATTAAAATTTTAACAAACAAAAGCATATCACAGTATATAAATAAATTTACATACAAATTTACCAGAAAAATTAAAATTAGTGAATTATCTTATTTTAAATGAGAGACATGGGTATATATAAGAGATTCGCCTATTGTGATAATTGTGAGAAAGAAATTCTCAGACCAAGAAGAAGATCGATGGAAAGTATGTACTATAATGTCTGGATTCTTACTATTATTTCTTCATTAGGTTTTGCTTTAGTTCCCTTTCTCATTTATCGCTTTGTTATTTTAAAAAAAAATATTTGTCCTACTTGCAAAAATAGAGTAGATTTTTATAGATCTCGTGAAGAATTTCCTGAACCAAAAGCCCAAATTACTCGAATACTTCAGACTATTGAACAAGAAAAAGCGGAAAAAGAAGAAATTATAAATTGTCCCTATTGCCAAGAAGAAATAAGTAACCAAGAAATTAAATGTCCTAATTGTGGAACTTTTCTTAAAGAAGAATAATATATAAGAATAACAATATTTATTATCATAGAATTTTAATTAATAAAATTGAAGTTATTAAAAATAAGAGTGAAATGACAACTAAAAACCCAAGCGGATATTGCCCCCGTTGTCAGCAGAAAGTGTTGTTAACTCGTGAAGAGATTGATACATGTCTAGCAATAGTATTATTGATTTTTACTGCTGGAATTGGCTTACTAATCTACCTCGCTTTTTACTATAGCAAACCTGAGGAGTATTGTGTTCACTGTGGCACTAAAGTCACAGCTATTCAAATTTCGACTCCCTATACATATCATTCTCAACCTCAAATCCAACAATCCTCATATTCTACACCTGAAAATGTAGCTGGAGAAGTAACAGGGGCTAGACCTAATTTCTGCGCCCTCTGTGGGGAAAGATTAGATATAGGAGTAAATTTTTGTCCAAACTGCGGAAGTCAAATTGCAGAAAACTAATTTTTTTTATCTTTTTTAGGTAGTTAAAAGGTTTTTTCTTATTGATTTAAAAATTGGACTCCAAATTTTTTTAATTCAATTAAAATCTCCTACTAATTAAGTAAAAATAATATGATTTGGAGTGATAGAAAATTGTATTGTCCGAAATGTAATATGAATGTATATGCAAAAAAGAATGAATTCAATATTGGTTTGGCGATTATATTAGCGATATTCACTGGTGGGATTGGCCTATTAATTTATGTTGCGATCTATTTAGATAGAGAACATAAACCTCGTTGTATTCACTGTGATTCTATTTGTTATGATGAAAAAGAAGATAATCAACTAGGTTCAAATTACCAAGTAATAAGTACTTCTCATCAGATAGAGAACCCAAAAGTTATTATAGAACCTCAACAAGCCGAAGAAAAATCAAAATTTTGTTATAATTGTGGATCTGAGCTTGATCGGAGTGCAAATGCGAGATTCTGTGCATTTTGTGGAAGTGCAATATAATAATTTTTTATTAGTTTTTATTCTTTTTTTTTAAAATCTTCATGAATTCATGGAAATTGTTAGTTTTAATTTTTTCATATGTTATTTTTTCCCAAGAAACTCAACTATTTTTTTTTTCATCAAAGTAGTATTTGGTTTTTTGGTAGTCCACCATTCAAATGCCAGGGCAGCCTGATTTACTAACATATCCAAACCTCCTAGTGTTTTACATCCCTTTTCGGAAGCATCCTTCATTAATCTAGTTTTTAGGGGGTTGTATACTATATCAAACACAATTAAGCCTTCATGTAAGAACTCAGCGGGTATTGGTGATAATTGAATATTAGGATACATTCCAATAGGAGTTGCATTGATCAGAATATCGGCTTTTTTAGATTCCTCTTTTAATACACTATTACTGTTATTTTTACCTTCAATATTAATGCTAGAATATTTATTTAATTCATTTGCAAGTCTTATTGCTCTTTTTTCAGTTCTATTCGCTAAGACTATCTTATTAGCATTTTTTGCCATAATATAGGCTAAAGATCTTGCAGAACCACCTGCACCTAATATTAAAATATTCTTTCCAGAGATGGAATATCCTGCATCCAATAAAGCCTTCATAGCGCCTTCCGCATCAGTATTTCTTCCTATTAGATAACCTTCATCATTTTTAATTGTATTTACAGCCCCAATTTCTAGAGCTATTGGTTCAATTTCATCTAAAAATTTAATAATTTCTTGTTTAAAGGGAATTGTAACATTAATACCCTTGATATTAAATACTCTAAATCCCTTCACGGCAATACTCAAATTATCAGGAAATATATTGAATGCTAAATAAATATAATCAAGCTTTAATTCTTTTATCGCAATATTATGCATTATTGGGCTCATAGAATGTTGAATTGGATATCCAATAACGCAAAGAACCTTTGTGTGAGCAGTAACAAAATTATTCTCGATCATTTTAAATAACTAAAATACTATTGCCTTAACCTATTATCTCATCATTAAAATGACTCTCAAATTCCTTTGATCTTACCAAGGTAGCTTGTCTATATCTCTCAAAACGATCTTCCCATTTTGCATCCACATTAAATGCAATCTTTGCAAACTCTATTGATTTAATAGCTTTAGCTAATGCTTCTTGATCTTTTGGACGATAAAGTTTCATGGGATCTCCAATAGCAATGTTATTTGGAGGAATAAAAGTATTAGCGGGAATAACTGTATTTGCATGAATAAAAGCTCCAACAGCCACTGCGGCACCTGATTGAACAACAGCACCTTGTAAAATAGTGGCACCTGTCGCTATATATGAATTAGATTCAACCTTACAGCCAATAAGAGTTGATTGTGGTGAAACAAAGACATGATCTCCAATTATTACTGGATACTCACGATTTCCTGATGCTGTAGCTCTAAGAATAGCATTTTCACATACTATTGAGCATTCCCCTATTTCGATCTTAGAGCCCTCTGAATCAAGGACGGAACCATACATTATCCTTGAATCTTTTCCAATTGAAATATTACCTATAGCAACTGCTGTTGGTGCTATAAAGACAGATGAATCTAATTGGGGTTTAAAACCTCTGTGTTTTATTATTATACTTTTTCACCCTTTATTTTTTTCAATGTATTTGATTAAATATCAATTCTTCATGATTTAATAGTTTTATATGAAAAAGTGAGATTATTTAATTAAAAACTATTTATTATGTTTAAGATTGTAAGCGATTTAAAAATATATTATTAAAACATTAAATATCAAATTTGTAGTTGATCATGAAAAAAATATCTCTTAGCCCAAAGATCTCAACATTTCCCATGCCAGCAGCTGTTATTTCAGTAGGCATAAGAGAGGAAGCAAATTTAATAACGTTAGCGTATGTAGGAAAAGTTTGCTTCGATCCTCCTACTATTGCTGTTTCTATACGACCTAAACGGCATTCTTATCAGTTAATTGAAAAGCACGGCGAGTTTGTAGTTAATTATCCCACAATAGAACAATTAAGAGAAACTGATTATTGTGGTACACGCTCAGGAAGGAAAGTTAATAAGTGGGAAAAACTAAATCTAACTAAGGAACGGGCATCCATAGTAAAAGTCCCGATGATAAAAGAGTTTCCATGGAATATGGAATGTAAAGTAATAAAAAGGATAGAATTTGGATCACATATATGTTATTTTGGGAGGGTGGTAGCTACTCATTCTGATCCTAACTATGTTAAGAATGGCACTCTTGATCCAGAAAAATTTAACTTTCCAGCATATATCGCAGGTAATTATCTTGAACTGAAAAAAGGTGTTTTAGAAAAACATGGATTTACAGAAGAGATATCTATCTAAAAAAGCGATTATAAGCAACTAATAATATAATGAATATAATTCAATATGACTAAAGATTCTATTGCTCTTATTGGCTTTATGGCAACTGGAAAAACAACGATAGGTAAGGCGTTAGCAAAATATCTTGGTGATCAATATGATTTTATTGAAACAGATCAACTAATAATTCAAAAAATAGGTAAACCTATCCCTAGAATATTTGCTGATGAGGGAGAAGCTAAATTTAGAGAATATGAAATGTCTGTTTGCGAAAAAGTCTCTAAGTTAAATAAAGTGATTATTTCTTGTGGAGGCGGTGTTGTTTTAAACGAAAAAAATATTGAAAATTTAAAGAAAAATTGTCATATTGTCTTATTAAATGCAACTCCAGATGAAATTTATAAAAGATCATTAAAAAATGGTAAAGAAACTAGACCCGTTATTGATAAAGAGGATCTAAAAAAGGAAATTGAAAAAATTCTAAATTTTCGAGAGTCTTATTATAAAGCAGTAGCAGAAATAGTCATAAATACAACTGATAAAAAAATTGAGAATATTGTCCAAGAGATTGTCATAAAAACCCAGTTAAAAACCTAAATTTAAATTTATTAACACTACTAAATATTTAAGAATATTTTAAACAGAGTTAAGGTAATATGACAGAATTCAAAAGAGTAAAATGTCCCCAATGTGGTAATGAGAACCCGCGTAAGCTTTATGAAGAATCAGACAGGAATAACGTGCTTTATTACAGTATAGGTAATGCTATTTCAGGTTACTGCTGAAGCAGGGCACTCCCGTCTATGCAAAAAACATCAAATGCGGAGATTGTGGTAAACTTTTCAAAAAGAATTAAAATATTAAAAATTGATTTTTTTTATTTGTTCTTATTTTTTTTTTAGAATTATCTCGTAGAATTCTCTCATTTTTTCAATATTAATTTGTCCTGGTGCTGTCTTTTCTTCCAAGAAAGCATAAGTTAAAAAAGAACCAGTCATGACGCAAGTAATTCTAGAGAAGATACCTAATGTGCCCATACAGAAAGAGATAATTCTTTGATTAGAATTTGAGAATTCCTTACACAACCTTAATGGGATTAGATTATCCTCAAAAGTTTGAGCGGAAAATATGATTTTGTAGATGCTTCCTTTAGGTAATGCTATATCAAAAGATGAGTTATATCTTAATCTTTTATTGAAATTTTGAATATGACTTATTGCTTCATTAAGAGATACTGTTCTTTCAAAATTATGGTGTGATAAAATCAAATTTACTTCATTTTGAGAAGATAATTTGAAAATTTCATCCAAAATTTCTATATTGGTATTCATTTCAATGTCAACATAATTAGGTTTAACTTCTATAAACATTTTTAAAATCTTGAAATGCTGTTTTTTTCCTAGCTTAACATGACCCCCTTCAGATAAGTCTCTGAAAGTAAAGATAACAGGAGCGTGAGGACGAATAATATTTAATAAATTTCTTAAAAAATCTGCAGTAATAGCATTGACGTCGGAAATATAATCAAATCTTAGTTCAATTAGATTAGGCTTTGATTTTAAGGTTTTTTCAACTATAGGTTTAAGTTCCTTAATACTAGTGGATTTAACAGGTATAGGGATGCATATATTATATTTCATAATTTAGAATAAATACAAAAAATGAAATTTATAATTCTATAATTTTCTTTATATCATCTTCAGTGAACTTCAATGTATCTGTAGCATCAACCTTCTTTAGTTTTCCTCTTTTCTTATAATATTTAATAAGCGGTTTGGCATTTTTTTCATAAGCATCTAATCTATTCTTTAAAGTCTCTTCATTATCATCACTTCTTTGCTCAAATTTGATTTCAGCGCCACATTTATCACAAATTCCTTCCACTTTAGGTGGAAGCGTGTATTTGTTGTAAATTTCACCACAATTATTACATCCATATCTGCCTAAAATTCTCTTAAATATAAGATCTCGGGAAACTTGCAATAATAGGAGTAAGTCTATTTCTGTTATTTCTGTTAATGCTTCTGCTTGTTGTAAAGTTCGAGGAAACCCGTCAAGAATAAAACCATTTTCTTTAGCATCTTCTTTATTTAATCTATCACGTATCATATCAATTACAACATCATCAGGGACAAGTTGTCCTTTATCCATGTAATTTTTAGCTTTTAATCCTAATGGAGTCTCATTCTTCAAATTTTCTCGAAAAATATCTCCCGTACTAATATGAACGATGTTAGGTACTACTTTTTTTATCTGTGAACTGAATGTCCCTTTTCCTGCTCCTGGTGCTCCAAATAATATCAATTTTAATTTTTTCATCTTTATCAAATAATCATATAATAAATATGTAGATAATTAAATTAGACATTAATTAAAATTTTATCCAGTAAGGTATGCATATTCAATTTTTTTAGTTAAATATTCAACTAATCGTTTTTCTCTCAAACTAAATTGTTTAGTAAAATCGCTCTTTATAGAAGTACCATAATAAGAGTTTCCAAAAAAAGTAATGGATTTTGCTATTGCCTTTAATAATAGATTTTTATTCCCTGTATGAAGATAAATCGAAATATCATTAACAATTAATACTTTTGTTGGATTTTTGTTATAAGATTTTAATATTTCGTAAGTTTTTTTATAATTTTTACATGCCAATTCATAAAGTTCTTTCTTATTTCTTGCTTTAAGGCGAGGTGGTATGATATCTCCTTTAAAATATATATTATTACAAACACCACTATTTTCGTAGAAATCCTTGATTTTACCTCCAATCTTTAGATCTTTTATTATATTTAATGTGGGGGCAAAATCTAAAATACTAATTTCATTTGAGCTGAAATTTTTGGTTTCTACAAGAAATTGGACAAATTTAGCAGTATAATATGTCTTTTTTGTATTAATTTCTCCATATAAGAGAGTGTGATGTCCAATACAATTATTATAGTTAAATTTGTTTAAAAACAACTTAGAACACAAAATTTATTTTTAAAAGAAATTCTTCCAAGAAATTCCTTGACGCTTAAGGATTTTCAACATTAGAAAGCCTAAAATGCAACCAGGTATACTTGAAGCAGCAAATAAACCCCACCAATATAAGAGAGTTACAGGAGATATAAAATTAGCGATAGTAGCTGCTATAAATACAGTGCCTATTGGATCGGTTAAGGCTGCATATTCTACATAGTCAGGTTTTTTCTTCCGTAATATGTGAGCAGTGATTCCAACTATAAAAGCACCTGATATACCTCCATGAAATGCGTGGATTGAACCAATTCCTAAAGGATATCTAATAACCGCAATACCTAGTGAGGTTGTGCAAGCAAATGATAGACCTATTAGAACACCCGTTATACCATTAATAAAATGAGCCATAGGAAAAATTTTCGGTCCACCTATCTGTTCAACAAAAGCAAAAGGATTAAAAAATGCTAGTACAATCCCAACCGCTATAAAAATAGCAGCCATTGCTACTCTTTTTGTAAGATTAGTTTGAATTAGAGATTTCCCCTTTTTTTCATCCAGTTTTATTTTAGAATTTGTTTCGTTCATTTTTCACTATTCTTTGAATTAACTATTTTTCTATTAAGTTTACAATAATCTGAAAGATAAATTTCTTTAAAGTTTAATCATATTTTAAATTAATTTAAAATTTGTGTCTAGGACATTGAAAAGTATGAAGCTTGGGGATCATAATATAAAACCAACAAAAATTATATGTTTAGGACGAAATTATTCAGAACATGCCAAAGAGATGAAAGAACAAGTACCAAAAAATCCTGTTTTTTTCGTTAAAACTGTAAATACATTGGTAACTGATGGAAATCCAATAATCTATCCAAGGATGCTATACTATAATCAAGATTACAATCGAGTAGATCATGAAGTAGAACTAGCATTTATAATTTCACAAGTGTGCAAAAATATTCAAATTGAAAACGCTTATGAATATATCATAGGTTATTCTATTTTCCTTGACATCACAGCTAGAAAAATGCAGATCAGTGATAGAAACATAAATTTACCTTGGTATAGAAGCAAAAAC
>JBHLPN010000293.1:0-4087 GCA_048939445.1 Promethearchaeota archaeon
CCATAAGTATCATGATAGGTTCCATTATCAGGCACATTGTTAACAAGCTTTTGAATTAAAGTTATTGCTTCTTCTCTTCTATTCAAATAATGTAGCCAATAAGCTTTATAATTAAGGAGATCATTATTTTCGGGATAGATTTCGATTAAATCGTTGATAATATCTAAGCCTGCATTGACATTTCGCATCCTTCTAAGAACAGAGGCTTTTTTCATTTTAATATCTATTTCGTTTTCAGGAAAAATTTCCAGCATTTCATCCAAAAATTTCAATACATCATCTAATTGTTCATAATAAAGCAAAATCGATATTTTTGAATTATATAAATCAAGATTATCTGGATCATTTTCAATTTCTTTATCTATTTCTCTGATTTTCTCTTCAGATAAACCCTTTAATCTTTCTGGACTTTGTGATTGAAATAGATCGATCATATCCTGCCAGATTATTCCCTCCAGTTTATCATAGGTTTCTCTTAATTCCACTTTTGCTTCAATCTTATAAGCTAAATAATTAATATAATTACGTAAAAATTCACTTAAAGAATCCTTAAAACATTCATTAAATAGCAATCCACAAATATCATCTAAGATGTTATTTATCATGATGCGTAAATCCAATGAACGAGAGAATAGCTTACTTAAATAAGTAAATTTTGTTATATGATCCTCTGTAATGGCTCGAAGCATTATCTCTATTCTTTCGTTTTCCTGAAAGTAATAATATTCATTTGGAGACACTTCTAATTTGAAAAATTTTATTGGATATATTTGATTTTGAACTATTTCATCAATATAATACTCTAATTTTGATTCTTTCATCCCATAAGTGCTTGAAAAATCTTCCATCGAAATATAATCTGGATATTGATTTGGATGATTCATCGAAAGAAAAAGTAAAATCTTATCAAAATCCTCCTCATCTGTTAACATAGCTTTAACTCTTGCATAATCTAATCTTAAAATATTGTTGAGATACCTAAATTGAATATCTTCATTAGAAATGTTATATCTTTCAAAAAATTTGATTGTTTTTTTGGTAATTTCTTCAATTCTTTTACTTTCTTCGTCTAAAATAGATTGTCTATCTAAATCATAGTTTTGTAACATTCTAGAATACTCTAATTTACCTGAACGGGTGATCCTATATTCCTTATTCTCTTTTATCACAAATCCTTTATCCAATAACAAATTCATATTTTTTGACAATGATGATTGATTAATAGAAAGAGGTTCAGCAAGAAACTCAGACCATTTACAAAAACTATTATTATAAACCATCCAAAGAATCCAATGATCATAGTTTCTTTTTCGTTTAATTACATCTGGTGGATAATTTAATTTTCGTTTTTTCTCACGAGCCCTCGATATTTCATGAAATCTTTTTTGACCTTCAGATGTTATCTTATAATGCCCTCGAGAATAATTATCAACATATCCCTTATCTTTTAAGATATTAAAGTATTTAGATAGAGTAGAAGTGCTAAAACCAAGTGGTTTTTGAGTGAAATCAGACCATTGACATTCTTCATTATTACTTAGCATCCAGAGAATAATTTGTTCAAAGTTCTTTTTTCCAAATTTCGGAGCTTTATATATTTCCTCAGGAGGATAATTTATTACACTCATGTTTCTCTACATTCGATTTTATGCTTAGTAATATATAGTTTTTACCCATATTTAAGCTTTCTTTTAAGTTCGAACTTCGTTCAAAGTTTCACAATAAAAACTATATATCAAACTCTATCTATATTAAAATTAGTAAGAAACCAAAAATAGAGGTCGAAAAAAATGAAAAAAAAAGAAAAAGCTCAAATAATCATAAGGAATATGGGCTATCCTATTGTTTATGCCATCAGTAAATAACTTTTTTTTAATTTTATTTTTTATTTCTTTTTACTTTTTTACTTTTCTGAAAAATGATGAATTTCTTACCAACAGCAAGGATCAAAATACTTTTTGTATTTTTTTAACCAAGAACATAATGTATATTTAGAATAATCTTCAGTAATTTCTTCTCCTGGTTGAATATTTTTTAAAGCTACAGCACAAAATCCATTTTCATCTTCTGATGCACCTGAATTAGGATTAAAAGAATGATTCACAAATTTTGAGTTATCTAAGCAAAAAATTAAAGCATCAAGGTCTCTTTCATAATAGGAATATATAAGAAGATTCTCAAAAAAAAGATTCATTGATGATGTTTTTGAAGAAGATTCAAGAGTTTGAAATTGATGCTTCGATATAATTAACACGTCTTGAGGGCGAGCATGCCACCATGTGGTACCTTTTGGAATGAGTTTTTTGGCAAATAATCCCAACCCATGAATACTACTTAGCTTTACTTCAGTATACACTTCAATTGGATTTATTTTTTTTAGATTATAGGGTATTTCATTATTGTTCATTAATTATATTAATAGAAAGGAGAATATTTGTATCTTTGAAAATTAATATAAATTATAAGAAAAAAGATTCTTAAAATTTCAAATTCATTTTTAAGTCTTAGTAAACTTCAAATAAAAGTAGTTTACTTTCTGTATTATGACGCAAGAAATCATCAAATGGGATTTAAGTGATTTCTATAGAGATATTAATGATCCAACGATACAGAAAGATATTCTCGATTTAGAAGAGTTAACTGAAAAGTTTTCTCAAAACGTTAAGGGAAAGTTAGAGGATCCTTCACTAACTCCAAAACAACTGGTAGAATGGTATCAAGATTATGAAGCAATTTCTGAGAAACTCTTTTACTTTGATACTTATTCTACATTACTCTACAGAATTAACAGTTTAAATGATGAGATAAAATCTTTCTTTGCGAAAATAGAGGAATTTAAAGTTAAAATTCAAGAAAAACTCTTATTTTTTGATTTAGAGCTTAATCAAATTTCAGATACTAAATTTGAAGAATTCATAAAATCTCCAGATTTAAAAAACTATTCACATGCTCTTAAGTTTAATAGATTGAAAAAATCACATCAACTCTCTGAAAAAGAAGAGCAAATTATTTTAATGAAAGATATTAGTGGTGTTACTGGATTTATAAAGCTTTATAGTGAATTAAAAAGCAGTTTCTTGTTTGATTTTAAAGTGGAAGGAGAAATGAAGAAGCTAACAGAAGCAGAACTATTTTCTTATATGTATCAATCGAATAAAGATCTTCGATTCAAGGCTTTACAAACAATGATGATGGAATACAAAAAGAATGAAATGGTTTTCACTCACATTTTTAATAATGTCTTAAAGAATTGGGATTTAGAGTGTAAAAGAAAAAATTTTAAGTTGCCAATATCAAGAAGAAATCTACAAAATGAAGTAAGCGATGAAGCAGTTGAAATTATTGGACGAGTTACAACCGAGAGTTATCATATAGTTGAAAAATATTATAATTTGAAGAGAATGCTACTGAATCTCCCAGAATTGCATATGTCAGATATGTATGCTCCAGTAGGTCAAATTACAAGGAAATATTCTTATCGGGAAGCGTTGGAATTAATTAAGGATGCTGTTTCGAAATTTCATCCAGATTTAAAAAATATTATAGAGAAGATGGTACAAATAAATCATATCGATGCTACTCCAAGGAAAGGTAAAAACAGAGGAGCATTTTGTGCTCACGGTAAACAAAAACATTATGGTTTTGTTTTTGTAAATTTTGTAGATACAATTGATTCAGTCCGTGCTTTAGCTCATGAGCTTGGTCATGCCTTCCATGCTTTTTATATTCAAAGCACACAAAATTTTATAAATATTGATATCTCCTTAGTTGTAGCTGAAATTGCATCGGTTTTTAATGAAATTCTGACATTTGATTATTTGATGAATACAGATTTATCAAAGGAAGAAAAAATATCATTGCTTTGCAATTTCATTGAATCCAAATTTGGGACTTCACATAGGCAAAATGCTTTTTATAGATTTGAAAAAACTATGCATGACTTATTGGAGAAAAAATTGCCCTCCACCGAAGAAATTAAGGACGCATTTGCAAAAGAAATGGAATTAATGTTCGGAAATTCTATGACAAATATAAAAGAAGAATATGCTAATTATATTTTCGTAGTTTCACATTTTTTACAAGTTCC
>JBHLPN010000054.1:0-5753 GCA_048939445.1 Promethearchaeota archaeon
TATATAGAGAAAAAATATTACAGTAAGATTAATGAAATATTTGAAAGTTTATCGATCTTGGATAATTCTTTATTAAATCAATTAAGTAAAAAATCTGTGAAAGATATAAATGAAATTGCTAAGCTTTGTGCTGAATTTAACCACAATATCAATATTATTCTAAAGAAGTATTATCCTGAAATTAAAGAAATGAAAGATAAATTACTAATTAAGTCAACTTTAAAATTTTATTATGATTTAATTCATAAATTAACAGATTTAGTAAGAAATGTAGAGAATTTCCAGAAGATTGATCAAGAATACTATGAAAGACTAATAGAGTTTATAAATAAAAAAGAAAGTCTAATCTCTGGGAAGTATAAAATGATATGCTCTCAAGAATTAACTGCTTTTTATGATCAAAATTCGCGGGATAGCTTGGAAAGAATTCTCTTAGAAAAAATAGAGGGAAAGAGTTGGCAATATTTCTCTTTTGGCTCTTTAGAAGAAGAATTAAAGAAAATTGCAAAACTAGCAGGTGCGAGTTCTGTTATTATTACGGTTGCAGATGATTTAAGCAAGGAAGAATTAGAAACTGCCCAATCAATAATAATTTTTGATGTCGGAGAAGAACTAGATTTTATGGTGATGTATAAAATTGGAAAAGAGATGAAGAGATTTTTGGAGTCTAAAAATTTTAAATGTCTTCTTAAGAATGATACTATTATTACAGATGCCAAATTACTCCCTGATTAAAAGAATTGTCTTTATATAAAATTTCATATGAATTCTTTAATTCTTTCACAAAAAATATATAACTTTTAAAACATTTTTCTTGATGATTTCCTATGGCTAAAAACAAGAAGGAAGTTCCTATAACAGGAATAACTGTATCAAAGGAAGAAGATTTTTCTGCATGGTATACTGAATTGATTAACAAAGCAGAATTAGCCGATATAAGGTATAATGTTAAAGGTTTTGTGGTGTATAGAGAATGGGCGACCATTACTATTAGAAAAATGTATAAGAAAACAGAAGATTTATTAGAAAAGAAGGATCATCTGCCACTGACAAT
This sequence comes from Promethearchaeota archaeon, assembly GCA_048939445.1. Lineage (GTDB taxonomy): Archaea > Asgardarchaeota > Lokiarchaeia > Sigyniarchaeales > SOKP01 > Loki-b32. Next base: position 1,055 of record JBHLPN010000054.1, read on the forward strand.
GCCTTCACTTATTCCTGAGTCAAATTTTTTATTAGAAGCAGACCATGTAGCAGGCTTTTCACCAGAAGTATTTTGGGTAACTGAAGCGGGAAGCTCTGGTAAATTACCAGAACGTTTAGCACTACGCCCCACAAGCGAAACGGCTCTCTATAAGATGTATCCTTTATGGATAAGAAGTTATAAGGATCTACCATTTAAGCGATATTTATCCTGTCAAGTTTGGAGATATGAAGGAAAAATGACAAGACCATTCTTTAGAGGTAGAGAATTCCATTGGATTGAATCGCATAATGTATTTGCTACAATGGAAGATGCAATGGAGCAGGTTAAAGAGGATATGGAAACAACATATCAAATTCTTCAGGATGAATGTTGTATTCCTATCATTTTCTTCCAAAGACCAGAATGGGATAAATTTGCAGGAGCTGTTCATACATTCGCAGCGGATGCATTAATGGGTTCCGGAAAAGTTCTACAGCTACCTTCAACACATTTATTAGGACAAAATTTTGCTAAGCCATTTGATATAAAATTTGTAGACAAAGATGGGGAAGAGAAGTACGCATATCAAACTTGTTATGGACCTGCTCAGAGTAGAAACTATGGTGCCATGATCGCATATTTAGGTGATGATAAAGGCTTAGTTTTACCTTTTGATTTAGTACCAATTCAAATTATTATTATTCCTATAATTTATAAAGGAAAAGAAAAATTAGTGCTGGACAAAGCAAATGAAATATATAATCTCTTCAAAGACAAATATCTTGTTAAAATTGATGATTCAGACGAGTCAGTCGGAAATAAATATTATCATTGGGAACTGAAAGGAGTACCTATTAGAATCGAAATTGGTCCAATAGATATAGAAAAGCAGCAAGTGGTTGTTGTAAAAAGACATGATGGTAAGAGCTTTGAGATAAAAGAAGGACAATTGGAGGAAAAAATTGATGAAATAAGCCAGAATTACACTAAAGAAATAAAAGAAAAATCCTTAATTGATTTCGAGTCTCAGGTTGAATGTGTTTACGAAAAAGATGCTGCTATTGAAGCAATTAATAATGGAAAAATTGTCTGTTGTGGTTTCTGCTCAATAGATATGGATGCGTATCATTGTGCTGAAGTGGTTGAAAAAGAAATTGGAGGATTTGTCCGTGGAAAACGAATTGATGAAGAAAAACATGAATTTGCTACTTGTTTAATATGTGGAAAACCTGCTGGATGTACAGTTTATATTGCTAGAAGTTATTAGATTATAAAGAAACGGAAATCTCTTTTTTTTTTAACCCTTTTTATAATTAATTAAAAAAAATATTTAAATTACTATTTCATTTTTTATCTGTGATCTGTTATGGCAACTAAAGAAAAAGTTTTAGATGTATTCAAAAGTGCTGATAAACCACTACGTCCTGGTGAAATTGCTGTACAAACAGGTATTGAATCTAAGGAAGTATCAAAAATAATAAAAGAATTACGTGAAGAAGGAAAAGTTTTTTCTCCCAAACGTTGTTATTATACTTTGAAAAAATCTTAAATAAACACAATACTTAACATTAAATCTATCTTCTTTTTTTAAGACATTTACTTTATATCGTATATAATAGGAAAAATAATTTAAAAAAAAAGAAAATATAAAGACTTCAATGAGTGTAATGTAGTGGAGTAGATTTCTGCTGATGTTGTTTTATAAATTTAGATTCTGCATTAATATATCCGCAGTTTAAGCATTCAACTGTTTTTGGTGGAAAATAATTTAAAACTTTTGGTATCTTCATTGAAGCACAATTAGGACAATAATAATACATTTTTTAAATCCCTTCAATTCAGATTATTACTATCTTAACTTAAAGTTTTTAAAAATCATTAAAAAGTACTATAATTTAATTTAGATTGTGTTGAATGATTTTATACAATCTATTTCAGAGGAGTATGAAAAAATTTTCTTCGTAAAGGGAGCAAGAGATGGTAAATATCCTTATTCTCATTCTTTGCTTATAGAAGATTTTTTAATAGACACAGGAATTTCTAGCAGACTTTTAAGGAAGCTTAAAAGACAATATAAAATAAATAATGTAATACTTTCTCATTGGCACGAAGATCACACTTCAGGAAATAGATTATTACCCGGTGCCAAATTTCACATCCACTCAAAAGATAAATTTCTCATAGAAAATGTTAGTAAATTTAATGAATATTATGGTATCTCCAACTCTCCTGCTGAAGAAGAATCTGAATGGTTTATGGAAGGTCTCAAACTTGAAAACACTAAAATCGATAAAGTAATAGAAGATCGTGAGGTTATTAGAGTTGGAAACGATTTTAACATAAGAGTAATTCATACTCCTGGCCATACAGCTGGTCATTGCGCTTTTTTAGAATTGAATTCTAAAATAGCATTTTTAGCGGATATTGATTTAACTAATTTTGTTTTTTATGCTGGGATTGACTCTAACTTAATTGATTTTGAAGAATCACTTGATAAATTAAAGGAATTTAGCATAGAAACGGCTTTTACTGGCCATAGAGGAATAATTGAAGGTGAAAATGCAATAAAAGAAGAATTGAGAAAGTATAAATCGATAATTCATAAACGAGATGAACGAATTTTATCCTATTTTGCTGAGAACAATCCGAAAATGGTAACAGATTTTAAAAATCAAAATTTAATATATAAATACTATAGTCAATTCAAGGAATATGAAATTATTGCTGAAATGATAATGATCCAAAAACATTTTGATAAATTCATTAAAAATGGTTGGATAGAACAAAAGGGAACTGGTTATATTTTAAGCTAAAATTTACAAATTAGAGAATTTTTAACTTTCATAAAGGGAGGATTGAAATTGGAGGATATTGTTTTGTATGAGAAAGAAGGTGATATTGGGAAAATTACTTTAAATAAACCAGAAAAAAGGAATGCTATAGATTTGGTGACTCTTAAAAAATTAATCGACGTATTCAATAAAAGTGCTGAAAATAATGATATTTGTGTTATATATTCCGCAAATGGTAATGATTTTACAGTTGGTGCAGATTTAAAATATGGGTATGAATTACTTACGGATGATAAGCGAAGAGATGAAGCCGCTGAGTTTTTAGAATCTTTTCAAAATTTAACAAGAAGTATGATCTCTCATCCTGGTATTATTATTGCAGGTCTTCATGGTTGGGTAATAGGCGGAGGGTTTGAACAGTTATTATATTGTGACTTAAGAATTGCTGCTAATAATACTCGTATAATGCTCCCAGAGCTAGGAGTGGGGCTTTTCTTCTCAAATGCTTCTACAAAATTATTACCAAGAATTATTGGGGAAGGAAGAGCAAAAGATCTAATGTATTTGGGGGGTGAAATTAATGCTGAGGAAGCCTTTAATATTGGTTTGGTTAATCAAGTGTGTAAACCTGAAGGTTTAAGAAGGATTCTTAAACGTATAGCAAATACAATAGTCCAAAAAGATCATCTTGCATTAAAATTGGCAAAAAAATTACTTAATGAAAACCAGGATGACCCTATTGAATCTGTTTTAGCTAAAGAATTACAGGCCATGATTTTGACAGGTCAATCCGCTGAACTTAAGAGAAGACTTAAAAAATTTGTGAAGAATAAAAAAAATTCTCATATATTTGATATTTATTAAAAGAATTAATATTAGTTTTGCCTTTAATAAAATTTTTTTAATACTTCATAATTCTAATTTAATATGGCACATACAGAGCCTTTTTTATTCAAACATTATCCTTTATTAAAAGAAAAAGTTCCATGGATACCCCTATTAACTAATACTCCTACACCTATGGAGAGATTATATAATTTAGAAAAATATTTTAATTTGGATAAAGGACAGATTTACATTAAAAGAGATGATAAAAATCATCCTATTTATGGAGGGAATAAACTAAGAAAATTTGAATTTATATTTGGAAAAGTGGTTAAAAAAAAAAAAAAAAGAGTCGTAACCATTGGAGGTATTGGTACAAATCATGGATTAGCGTGTGCTATTGTTTGTCATAATTTAAATCCACCCTTAAAATGTCATCTTTATCTATTTGACCAACCATTAACTTGGCATGTTCAACGTTCCTTATTATTATTTGATTACTTTAATGCAAAACTTCATCTAGGGAAGGGAGAGATTGGTACATTCGTCAAATTTTTATTTTTCAAATTAACCCATCCAAAATATTTTTTGATGTTCCCAGGAGGTTCTCCATTGTTAGGAATAGGTTCTCCTCAAGGAAGTGTAGGATTTGTTAATGCTATATTCGAATTAAAAAGCCAAATTGATCAGAATGGTTTTCCTGAACCTGATTCGATTTTTGTGCCCGGAGGGACAGTTGGAACAGCAGCGGGACTTGTAGCAGGTTGTAAGTTATTAGGATTAAAATCGAAAGTCCATGTTGTAGCTGTTGCAATGGAATTAACCTCCAATCCCTCAGCAGTGAAAAAGAGTGCTAATAAAACTATCAAATACTTGAGGAAGAGAGACAGATCAATTCCTAAGATAAAAGTAAAGGAACAAGATTTTGTTTTTATTACTGATTATTTAGGATCTGGTTATGGTATTAAAACATCAAGAGGACAAATTGCTATTGATAAAGTGATTGAATTAGAAGGGCATAAAAAAGATTTTAAACTTGAAACTACATTTACAGGTAAAACTATGGCAGCAATGCTCGATCATTTAAAAAAAGAAGAAAA
>JBHLPN010000054.1:5853-13046 GCA_048939445.1 Promethearchaeota archaeon
TAATGAAAAAGTTTTTAAATCAGTTTATTTATTATTAATTTCAAATATAAATTTTTAATTGAATGAAGTAAAATTAAATCTAAATAACAAATTAAGGGTAACCGATTAAACTATAGATGATATATAATATTTCAATTGAAAGATTGAAAAGGATTAATTCCCATGAATCCTGTTATGGTAATAATGTAAAAATCTTTTTGACTTCATTCGAATTAAAAAACCTCTATTTTTTTTAAAATTTATCAAAATTATAATATTCAATTATATAATCAAAATGACAACCCAAACAGGCAGCACAAATAATAGAAAAAGAATTTTTGAGAGTAAAGAAAAAAACACATCGGTATGTTTAGGTCCTATTGTTGACTTAGAAGAATATGTTAAAAAAGATTGGTGGAAGAGGATATTTAATGCTTATTATTTAAAAACGGATGGTGATGTAGTAGAAGATCAAAGAATTACAGAATTTGAAGTTAATTTTTTTTCAAAAGTCATGCAATTTCATCTAGATCATCAGATTCTAGATCTTTGTTGTGGTCAAGGAAGACATTCTATTGAATTAGCAAATAGAGGTTTTAAAAATATATTTGGATTAGATCGCTCAAGATATTTAATTCAGGAAGCAAAAAGTAATGCTAAAAAATGTGGTGTTTCATGTAAATTTCGTGAAGGTGATGCGAGGAAATTACCCTATAATCCAGATACATATGATTTTGTATTGATTTTAGGTAATAGTTTTGGGTATTTTGAATCTATAAATGATGATCTTCTAGTATTAAAAGAGGCTTTCCGTGTTTTAAAGCCTTGGGGAAAAATCCTAATAGACATAACTGATGGAGAATATATTAGAGAACATTTTCAATCTCGTTCTTGGGAATGGATTGATAAGGACTATTTTGTTTGTAGAGAAAGATCTTTATCTTTAGACAAGCAAAAATTGATTTCACGGGAAGTAATAAACCATGTTAATAAAGGAGTTTTAGTTGATCAGTTTTATGCAGAAAGATTATACTCAAAAAATGGGATTTCAGATTTATTAGAAAAAGTAGGTTTTAGTGATATAGTTTTCCATGGCTCAATTACTCCTGAATCTCAAAGAGACCAAGATCTAGGTATGATGGAAAAAAGGATTATTGTTAGTGCTATCGTCAAAAAAGAATGGTCAATGACAAAAAAGAAAGAGAAAATAACTAAAAGAAATACTGTCGTTATCTTTGGAGATCCTAATAAACCTGATATACTCAAACCCTTAAATAAATTTGATGATGATGATTTCTTTACAATAAATCAATTAAAATCAACATTAAAGGAGCTTAATGAATATAATTTTTCTTATTTAGATAATCATAATACTCTTATTCAAGATTTACAAAATTTACATGGAAAAGTTGATTTTGTTTTTAATTTGTGTGATGAAGGCTATTACAACGATGCTAGAAAGGAATTGCATATCCCTGCTTTGCTAGATATTCTAAAAATTCCATACACTGGTTCTGGACCTCAATGTCTAGCCTTTTGTTATGATAAATCATTAGTGCGAGGTATTGCAAAAGAACTAGATGTTCCAGTTCCCGAAGCTATTTTAATTAAACCAGGAGATAAAATAATAGATTTACCTTTATATTTCCCTGCAATAGTAAAGCCAAATTTTGGAGATTCTAGTTTTGGAATTACTCAGAGAAGCGTTGTAAAAAATGGAGAAGAATTATTAAGTGCAATTTCAGAGATACGTGAAAAATTTGGTTATGATAAACCTGTTCTAGTAGAACAATTTCTAACTGGTAAAGATCTCACTGTTGGAATTATTGGTAATTCACCTGATGATTTTATTATACTTCCAATAATTGAAGAAGATTATACAAACTTACCTCCAGAATTACCTAAAATATGCGGTTATGAGGCAAAATGGTTGCCAGATTCTCCTTATTGGAATTTAAAATCTATTCCTGCAAATCTTCCACAAGATACAAATGAAATTATTGAACATTGTTCTCTTAAATTATTTGAACGATTAGAATGTCAAGATTATGCACGATTTGATTGGCGGTTAGATGCTCAAGGAAATCCAAAGCTTTTAGAAATAAATCCTAATCCTGGTTGGTGTTGGGATGGTCATCTAGCAAAAATGTGTAATTTTGCAAATATATCATATAAAGAAATGTTAGCAAAAATATTAGAAGCAGCAATGAAAAGATTTAGATTAGTTTAATTATAATTATATATTTAAATCCCTATAATAAAATGACAGCAATAGACATTGAAAATGGTAAAAAATATCCAGAGAATATTGAGAAAATAACTTCATATATACGTCATCTTGAAAAGAAAATAAAGGAATATGAAATCGAAGTAAATCTATTAAGAAACAACGCATCAAAGATAGAGTTTGAGCTAAAGAGTCTACGAGCAGAAATCGGACGATTAAGTGAACTACCCTTATTATCAGGATATGTAATTGATATTTTAGATGATATTAATGACCGTGCTATTATCGATTGTCCACCTAGCTCTAGTTTTGTCGTTAGAATTAGTAATAAATTACAGAAAGAAAAGATTGTACCAGGACTACATGTAGCTTTAAATCAAAGAAATTATGCTATCATGGAAATATTGCCTTCTAATTTTAGCCCATTTGTGAGAGGTATGGAAATTATAGATCATCCTATTGATATTTCTTATGATGATATCGGAGGTTTAGAATATCAAATTCAAGAAGTTAAAGAGATAATAGAATTACCATTAAGAAAACCAGAAATATTCAAACGAATTGGGATAGAACCACCTAAAGGTGTTCTTTTTTATGGGTTTCCTGGAACTGGGAAAACTCTATTAGCTAAAGCTGTTGCCCATGAAGCAAATGCAACATTTATTAAAGTAGTAGCAACAGAATTAGTTCAAAAATTCATAGGTGAAGGTTCTCAATATGTAAGAGAAATATTTAATTTAGCAAGACAAAAAGCACCTACTATTCTGTTTATAGATGAATTAGATGCAATTGGAGCCATTAGAATGCAAGATGATACTTCAGGTGATAGAGAAGTAAATAGAACATTAATGCAATTATTAAGTGAATTAGATGGCTTTGATCAAAGAGGAAACATAAAATTTATTGCTGCTACAAATAGAGCTGATATATTGGATCCAGCTTTATTAAGACCTGGGCGATTTGATCGAATAGTAGAATTCCCCATTCCTAATAAACAAGCAAGAGAAGCAATCTTTAAAGTTCATATGAGAAATCTCCGTTTTGAAGAGAACATTGAAATAAAAAATTTAGCTGTTCTTACTAAAGGTGCAACAGGTTCTGATATAAAGGGTATTTGCACAGAAGCAGGAATGTTTGCTATCAGAAAAAATTCCGAAATTATCTCGTATGAAGATTTTGTCATGGCTATAGATAAAATTACATCAAAAAGGAAAGAGGATTCACTTCGATCCAATATCTTCTTGTAATTAAGTTATAAATGGAAGTTATATAAGTATTAAGCATAAAAAAATAGTTAAGCGTAAAAAAATTATTTCTCCATTCAAAAAAAATACCTTGATAAAAAACATTGTATCTAAGCTAGTTAAGAGATTTTTTGCTTTTTATAGAATTTTTTTTATTTTAGAATAAATCTCACAGGAAAGTATAAATGCTAGAAAAACGACAGAAATGTATTTTTAATAGTAAAATTAAACTAAATGATTTTTAACCGTTGTAATAAACCTGTAATTAAGATAGGTAAAGCAATGGTAGCTTCACACCAAACACTTACATGTTTTAACTCAAGAGAGTATTTACCCCAAGATTTTGCTTCTGAGAAAGTACTTCCTGAAAGCCCTCCATCATATTCCATTGCTGTGTGAATACGAACTGAATAATTATAACCCATTTTCTCTATTTTATCAAATTGATCTAACATTGGAAAGATCTGTTGAGCCCAATTTCGTGGAACACCACCACCTACTATTATGGTACCATACTCCTTATAAGATTTAACAATCTCCCCAAACTTTTTCACATCTCCTAAAATATCAAATTGAAAATCATATCCCTCATAAAAATCATACTTTATAAGCTTTAAAGCTAACTCTGAGTCTGAGAAAGCCGGTATAAATATAGGGATATTGTTTTTTGCAGCCACAGAAAGGATATAATTACCTGATAATTTAATACCAATCTTTTTTAAAAATTCTGAGGGAGTAATTTGAATATTTTTCTTATCAAATGAAGATTGGATAATTTCTAATAATTTAATATCAGCTTTAGTATAATTTTCTTCAGGAAGAAAGATATCATAAATCCTATTTATTCGATGTTTGAATAATTCATCATCATCAACATCAACACTTCCAAGATAGTGTCCTATATTACTTGCTGCATCAACTAAATCATGTGTAATATTAGCACCAGTACTGATTAATACATCAATTAATTTATATTCCATTAATACAGAAATTAGTCTTCCCATCCCAGCAGGAATCATTGCTCCACTTAGAGTTAAAACAGTTAGACAGTTTTTATCAGAAACCATTTTTTCTAAGATATCAAGTGCTAAACCAAGTTTTCTTCCTTGAAAGCCACAATCCTTTAAAGCAATTAAAAGATCATCAATATTTTGTATAAGTTTTGGATTAAATGGTTTAACTTTTTTTATTAAAAAATCTTCTTTTTGATGGGTTTTCATAAATAAAATTAAATGCTTTAAATATAATAAATTGATCTTTTTCAATTTTCTCAAAAAAACATGAAATTTTGAAGTTCAAATGATTCATATGCCATATTTAGAATATATTTTAATTAGTAAATTAAAATTTTACTTAAATAATTAACTTACTTCTTAAGAGTATTCTTTTTGATAATAATACCGAAAATAAGTGTCAGATTTATCAATCTGGAAGAATATTAGCAACTTAATAATCAAATATGTTATTATATCTTTAATATTTCAAATAAATTTAAATATAAGCTTTAATATTAAATCCTTAATTAAATATCATAGAGAATTTAGCTTTAAACAATGTCTTTAGTCCCAAAGAAAGTATTCTTTGTTAAAGGTAAAGGATTTCATAAATCCAAGTTAGCTGCTTTCGAAGAAGCCCTTAGAGATGCTGGAATTGAAAAGTATAATCTAGTGAATGTTTCTTCTATTTTACCTCCATATTGTATTGAAGTTGCTGCAGAAGATGGCTTAAGGCAATTACGTCCTGGTCAAGTAGTGTTTGCTGTGATTGCTAGAGCAGATTCTAATGAGTATAATCGCTTGATATGTGCTTCTATAGGAGTAGCTAAACCTGCTGATAAGGGGCATTATGGATATTTAAGTGAACATCATTCTTTTGGTATAAAACCAGAAAATGTGGGTGATTTTGCTGAAGACTTAGCAGCAGAGATGCTAGCAACTACTCTCGGTATTCCTTTTGATCCCAATTTAAATTATGATGAAAAAAGAGAAGTATTTAAAATGGGAGGAAAAATTGTTGAAACCAAAAATATCACAGCAAGTGCAACAGTTAGAGAAGAAAATGAATGGGCAGCTGTTGTTGCGGCAGCAATTTTTATCCTTTAATCTTTCTAAAATAATTTATATTTATATCTTTAAAACAAGTATCTATTGATTCAATTTCTTCTAATTCTCTGATAGAAATACGATTTTTATCATTTGAATCCTTTCCAGCCCAAATCAATTTATTAAATCGCTGATGATGATGATGAAACCTCTGATTAGCATATTCTTTTGCTTGTTTTGTGTAAAGTAGAAAAGGCCAGTCGCTACCTTCCATTAATAGCAGTTCTCTTGCGGTTTGTTGCAGGATTCTTTTCCCCCATTCATTGGGATTTAAATTATATTCCAGAACATTTTCAAATTCTTTGATAGATCCATTGATATATGGCCAAATCCAACCATGTTCAGGATTTCTCCAAACTTGAAAATTTCCACCTTCACCCCAACTACTCTCACGCATTCTAATTATTGAAAAGTTATCTTTAAATTTAGATATGTAGTCTGAAATGGTGATCATTTTTAGATCTTCAAGATTGTCCATTATTTCAAATATTCTCTTTAGCCATCCAATTCCCTCCATCCACCAATGACCATAAAGCTCAAAATCATAGGGTGAGATGACAATTCCTCTTCTATCATTTTTTCTTGAGAATTGAATTAACTCTTCAGATATTAAGGAAATAAAGTGATTAGCATGATCTTCCACAATTTCTCTAGCCTTTTCTATATTATAAAATTGTTTTTCTCCTTTTCTCAATTCTTTATTTGTGATTCTCCAATATTGTAATCCTGATTCATGATCTTTTTTATGAAATTCTCTGTAGTATTCATTTCCTGGATAACCTATTTTTGCATCCCATACTTGTCTACTTGTCATCTTATTTCTACCAAATACAGAGACTCCTGTTTCTAAAAGATATCCATAATTGGTGGTTAATCCGAAATTATTCTTTTGTTCCAATATTTCCGCATCTAATATTCCATGAGAATCCACGAAAAAATATTCAATACCTGAATTATTTAACCAATAATCTATACTCTCTCTAACTTGACCATTTATATATTCTTTTGGTCTATAAGCGCATTCAGGAAGCCAAATACCTTTAGGTTCTCTTTTAAAAAATTTCATATGAGTATCAACAGCTACTTGTATTTGAGAAAAAATCCCAGAATCATTTTGCATTAATGGTAAAAAACCGTGTGTTGCTCCACATGTTATTAACTCAATCATTCCTTCATCTTGAAGCCATTTAAAACTTCCTAAAATATCTCTATAATAATTATGATAAAAAGTGTCTAATACATGTTCAAAATTCCTCAAATGATATTCAGCAATAACCTTTCTCTCTTGATTGTTTTGAAACCTTTGAATATCATTTTTTGCTTGTAAGATTAAGTTTTCCATATATTCCGTAAATCTCTGTTTCATGTATTCATCTGCTAATTGCTCAGCCAATATTGGTGTTATATTAATAGTAATAGCTGTTTTTAGTCCGTTCTCTTTTAATTCTCTTAATATATTTAAAAAAGGAATATATGTCTCATTCATTGCCTCCATGAGCCATTCTTCCCCAGCTGGCCAAGTACCCGACTTTTTACACCAAGGAATATGTCCATGGAGCACTAATCCAAAATATCCAAAAGTCATTTTTAAGAAAATTAATGTTTTAATTATAATTTAGTCTTATATGATTATTATATTCT